>NZ_JBDNTB010000014.1:0-47474 GCF_047719395.1 Propionibacterium sp. | reverse complement strand
GCTGCCCACACTGGGGGGGTTGCCGGGCGTGCGCCCAATGCTGGGGCGGGGTCCCTGTTTAATCCTATAAGTGCGCGGGCCGGGCCCCGCCCCTAACCGGCGGGGGCCCTTTCGTCTGCACACCCGCTCTGTGGGTTCGCTCTGCAACTCTGCCCACCGCGCCGTTGCCGGCTCGGTCTGCAATTCTGTACCTGAGCGCCCCACACGCTCTGATCCATCAGCAACAGCCGAGCCAGGAGGCGCCCAGTGCTGCACACCCAGTTCGTTCCGATCCTCGAACGCGACGACGACCCGATGGACCTCATCGGTGATGGCGAGGCCACGCAGTTCGCGGACGATCTGTTCCCCGGCCGGGCGCTGTTCTGCTATCTCGGCGAAGTCGTCGGGGGTTACGCCCGCAGCTCACGGCTCGAGGTGATTCACACCGTCGATCTGGTCGGCAACGAATATCCGATCTACCGCTCCAACGACGAAGCGGGCGATTTCGCCCTCATGATGATGCCGGTCGGCGCCCCCGCATCGGTCATGATCACAGACTTCCTCTTCCGGCACGGCGTGCGTCGGGCCATCGCGGTGGGCTCGTGCGGTGTGCTGCAGGACATGCCCGCCGGGGAGCTGGTGGTGCCGTCCAAGGCGCTGCGCGACGAGGGAACCAGCTACCACTATCTCAAGGCCTCCCGCTGGGTGAATCTTGACGAGGAGCTGCGCGGTTACCTGGAGCAGGCGGTCACCGAGGCCGGTTTCCGTTTCTCCAATGCGCCGGTGTGGAGCAATGATGCCTTCTACCGCGAGACGCTGGCCATGGTGAGGCATCGCCGATCTGAGGGCTGTGCCATCGTCGACATGGAGTGCTCGGCCATGGCGGCATCGGCGCAGCTGCGCGGGGCACAGTTCGCCCAGCTGTTCTACACCGCGGATTCGCTGGCCGACCCGGCTGGTCACGACGTGCGTGACTGGGGCAAGGGCGCCCGTGGCATGGCACTGGACATCGCCTTGGCGGCGATGGCGAAGATCCCCGCCTGAGCGTGACCCGGATGCGGGTTGGGCTCACCGGGGGCATCGCCTCGGGCAAGAGTCTCGTCTCCGCGACATTGGGCGATCTCGGGGCAGTGGTCATCGACAACGACCTGCTGGCCCGCCGGGTGGTGGAACCGGGCAGCCTTGGATTGGACATGGTCGCGCAGCGTTTCGGCCCTGGGGTGCTCACCCAGCAGGGCGCGCTCGACAGGAAGCGGCTCGGCGCCATCGTTTTCAACGATCCACTCGCCCTCGCCGACCTGAATGCCATCATCCATCCACTCATCAAGCAGGCCTCCGCGCAGATCGAGAGCAGCGCGCCGGGGCAGGCCGTCGTGGTGCACGACATTCCCCTGCTCGTTGAATCCGGCCAGGCCGGTGACTTCGACCTCGTGGTGGTGGTGGACGTGCCGCCCGAAATTCAGCTCGCCAGACTGCTCCGGCGTGACGCGCTGGACATCGCTGCGGCATCGGCAAGGATCGCTGCCCAGATCACGCGTCGAGCACGCCTGGAGGTGGCCGACGTGGTGATCGACAACTCCGGGTCCCGTCAGGACACCGTGGACCAGGTTGACGCCCTGTGGCGACGGTTGACCAGCTGAAAGCGGAAGCGAATGGCATGACTCGGCAACTTGAGTGACCGCAGTCGCATACAGGCCAGGCACGCATAGGCTCGATGCATGCGCCCAGTCGAATCCATCCAGCGGAGGATCGCTCCGTTCACGATGCAGGCGGGTTTCCAGCCTTCCGGCGACCAGCCTGCTGCCATCGATGAGATCGAGCGTCGGATCAAGGCCGGCGAGCAGGACGTCGTGCTGCTCGGTGCCACTGGCACGGGAAAGACGGCCACCGTCGGCTGGCTGGCCGAGCGTCTGCAGCGCCCGATGCTGGTGATGCAGCCGAACAAGACATTGGCCGCGCAGTTCGCCACCGAGCTGCGGGAGTTCTTCCCTGACAATGCGATCGAGTACTTCGTCAGCTACTACGACTATTACCAGCCAGAGGCGTACATCCCGCAGTCCGACACCTACATCGAGAAGGACTCCTCCCTCAACGAGGAGGTCGAGAGACTGCGGCATTCCGCCACGAACTCGCTGTTGACCAGGCGTGATGTCATCGTGGTGGCCACCGTGAGCGCGATCTACGGCCTGGGCACGCCCCAGGAGTATGTGGACCGCATGGTGACCCTCAAGGTGGGCCAGGAATGGGAGCGCAAGGATCTGCTGCACAAGCTGGTCGAGATGCAGTACACGCGCAACGACCTGGCGGCCACCCGTGGCACCTTCCGGGTGCGCGGGGACACCCTGGAGATCTTCCCGATGTATGAGGAGAATGCGCTGCGCGTGGAGTTCTTCGGCGATGAGATCGAGGCGCTCACCACGCTGCACCCACTCACCGGGGAGATCCTCAGCGAGGATCAGATGATCTACGTCTTCCCCGCCTCGCACTATGTGGCCGGCGCAGAGCGGATGCAGCGCGCCATCCGCGACATCGAGGCCGAGAAGGTCGAGCGTCTCGCCGAGCTGGAGGGGGACAACAAGTTGCTGGAGGCCCAGCGGCTGAGGATGCGCACCGACTACGACATCGAGATGATGCGCCAGGTGGGCACCTGCGCCGGTATCGAGAACTACTCCCGGCACATCGACGGTCGCGGCCCCGGCACAGCCCCGAACTGCCTGCTGGACTACTTTCCCGAGGACTTCCTGCTGGTCATCGACGAATCCCATGTCACCGTGCCACAGATCGGCGGCATGTACGAGGGCGACATGAGCCGCAAGCGCACTCTCGTCGAGCACGGTTTCCGGTTGCCCAGCGCCATGGACAACCGCCCGCTGCGTTTCGAGGAGTTCACCGAGCGGATCGGCCAGACCGTCTACCTCTCGGCCACCCCGGGGAACTACGAGATGGCGCGCAGCAATGGTGTCGTGCAGCAGATCATCCGCCCGACCGGTCTGGTGGACCCGGAAGTCATCGTGAAGCCCACACACGGCCAGATCGACGATCTGCTCGGCGAGATCGGCCTGCGCACCGTCCGTGACGAGCGGGTGCTGGTGACCACCCTCACCAAGAAGATGGCCGAGGACCTCACCGACTATCTGGTGGAGCACGGTGTGCGCGCCCGCTACCTGCACTCCGAAGTGGACACGTTGCGCCGCGTCGAGCTGCTGCGCGAGCTGCGGATGGGGGAGTACGACGTGCTGGTCGGCATCAACCTGCTGCGCGAGGGCCTGGACCTTCCCGAGGTGAGCCTGGTCTCCATCCTCGATGCCGACAAGGAAGGCTTCCTGCGCTCGGACCGCTCGCTGATCCAGACCATCGGCCGCGCCGCGCGCAATGTCTCCGGGCAGGTGCACATGTATGCCGACACGATCACCGCATCGATGGCCAAGGCGATCGACGAGACCAACCGCCGCCGCCAGATCCAGATCGACTACAACAAGGCGCACGGTGTCGACCCGCAGCCGCTGCGCAAGAAGATCGCCGACATCACCGACATGCTCGCCCGTGAGGACGCCGACACGGCCGATCTCGTCGCCTTCGCCGCTCCGGGAGCCCGCCGGGCCCCTGCACCGGCCGGGAGCGGTGACCGCGGCAAGAATCTGCCCGCCACCGAACTGGCAGGCCTCGTCCAGGACCTCACCGACCAGATGCACGGTGCTGCCGGTGAGCTGAACTTCGAACTGGCGGCCAGGCTGCGTGACGAGATCAAAGATCTCAAGAAAGAATTGCGGGGCATGGTCGAGGCGGCGCGCTGACGCACGGGCCTCACGGCAGAATGCGTGTCATCCCACCAAGAGTCTCTATCGAAAGGCCACCGTGCTGATCACCCCGCTCATCTGGATCATCACGATCGTCGTCATGGTGGGAGTACTCACCCTGGATGCCGTGCTGCTCGCCAGGCGTCCGCACGTTCCCGGTGTGCGGGAGTGCGTGTTCTTCGTCTGTCTCTACGTGGGCCTGGCCATCGCCTTCGGGATCGGCATGCATGTTCTGGCCGGTCCCGGGCCAGCCGGCGAGTTCTTCGCAGGCTGGATCACCGAATACAGCCTCTCCCTGGACAATCTGTTCATCTTCCTCATCATCATGACGAAGATGAAGGTGCCGAAAACCAGCCAGCAGTTCGCCCTGCTGGTGGGCATCATGCTGGCGCTGGTCTTCCGCGGCATCTTCATCGGTCTGGGCGCCGCCCTGATCAGCCGGTTGGCGTGGATCTTCTTCCTGTTCGGGGCGTGGCTGCTCTACACGGCCTTCGGCATCGTGCGCGACCAGGTGAGGGGCTCCTCTGAGGACGAGGCGAACGAGGCCGTCGGCGGCCCGTTGATGCTGCTGATGCAGAAGGTGGTGCCCACCACGGGGGAATTCCACGGAGACTCGATCTTCGTGCGCCAGGGTGGGAAGCTGCTCGCCACCTCGTTGTTCTTCGTCATCGTGGCGTTGGGCAGCACCGATGTGCTCTTCGCGTTGGACTCCATTCCGGCCATCTTCGGTCTGACCAAGGAGCCCTACATCGTCTTCACCGCGAATGTCTTCGCCCTGATGGGGCTGCGCCAGCTGTACTTCCTGCTGGGTGATCTGCTCAACAGGCTCGTCTACCTGCCGATCGGGCTGGCCGTGCTGCTCACCTTCATCGGCGTGAAACTGCTGCTGGAGGCGGCGCACCACTACGGCTGGGTGCACCTCGAGATCTCCACGGTCCAGTCGCTGATGGTCATCGTGGCCATCCTCGTCGTGACCGCGACGGCGAGCATCCTGCGGATGCGGGCCCTCAGCCGTTCGGGGCGCGGTGACTGATCGACGGTGCCGAAACCGGCGGTTCACTCACCAGCCGCGCTGGCGCCATTCGTCGAGATGAGGGCGCTCGGCACCCAGCGTGGTGGGCAGGCCATGACCGGGCAGCACCAGGGTGTCGTCGGCGAAGCGGTCGAAGATCTTGGTCGTGACGTCGTCGAGTAGGCTCGTGAACTCGGTGGCGGAATTGGTCTTGCCGACACCGCCGGGGAACAACGAGTCGCCGGTGAACAGCAGGACGGGGGAGTCGTGCCAGACCAGCGCGATGGAGCCGGGCGTGTGCCCCACCAGCCCGATCACCTCAAGACTCAATGAGCCAACCGGGATGTGGTCGCCGGTCCACACAGGATTGCAGTGCACGCCGGTCTGCCGCTCGATGGAGGCGGCGTCGGGAGCCCCGGCGTAGTTGGTGGCGCCGGTGGCCTGCGCCACTGCTGCCAGCGCAGCCACATGGTCGGCGTGCTGGTGCGTCGTGACGATGACGTCCAGCGGATCATCGCCGATCCAGTCCAGCAGGCGTTCGGGCTCGGCCGCCGCGTCGATCAGGGCCCGATGACCCTCGCCGTCGTCCAGCAGATAGCCGATGTTGTCCATGCTGCCGAGACTCAACCAGCTGTAGTGACCCTTCATGCTCGCCATCCCTTGGGTAGTTCGGGTAGATGTGAGGCCGCCGAGTGGCCCTCGGGCAGGCGTCCGGTGAGCCAGCCCAGCAGCACCGCATCCGTCTCGCCCACCGCGACGGGACGCCCCGAGCGGCCGAGCCGGGCGTGGAAGCTGGAAGTCGACTCGATCTGCAGAGCGGGGAGTCTGGGATCCTCGCCGATCCAGTAACAGGTCCATTCCAGCACCCATCGAGCGATGTCGTCGTCGATGTCATCCACCATGAAACCGCAGTCAAGGTCGATGTGGTGCAGCACGACTTCGCGGAGCCTCGCCAGCGGAAGAAGGTCGAGTCGCAGCATCCTACCGGGCGACAATTCGACCAGACCGTGGTCATCTGTGGTCTCCAGCTCATCGAGACAACGGTGCAGGCGGCCCGCCGAGGTGTCCAGATCGATCTGCAGATCCAGGGCCGAGCGCTCGGAACCCCGCTCTATGTCATAGACACGTTCGCTCTCCGAGACGTACATGGGAGTGGGCAACAGACTGAATCGCGCATCGAAGATTCGCACCAGGGCATCGGCATTGCGCGCCAGGTGCACCGCCACATGGGCGCGCGTCCACCCCGGAAGCAGACTCGGCTGCTGCCAGGCGGTCTCGTCGATGGCGATGGTGTCCCCGAGCAGGCGTTGCGTCGCCTCAAGCTTTCGCTGCCGCACGACGCGGAAATCGGTGGCGCCGGGTAGACGCAGCTGCTGTTCGACTGCCGGCACCGCAATCCCCCTCTTGGCTGCGCACATGCTGAGCATTCTCGTGGCCCACGCTATGCGCAAGGCCCGAATCTAGGCTCCGACGGTACCCGAAAGTTGCGTCGGCAACGCGCAACACCGGCGCAGGCCGGAAATGTCACAGCTCCTCCCTACCATTGACGTCGTGACTGACCATCTGGTGATCCGCGGGGCCCGCGAACACAATCTGCGCAACGTCTCCCTCGACATCCCTCGTGACCAGATGGTCGTGTTCACCGGACTGTCCGGTTCGGGCAAGTCCTCGCTGGCCTTCGACACCATCTTCGCCGAGGGGCAACGCCGCTATGTGGAGTCGCTCAGCGCCTATGCCCGGCAATTCCTCGGCCAGATGGACAAGCCCCAGGTCGACTTCATCGACGGGCTGTCCCCGGCGGTCTCCATCGATCAGAAGTCCACCTCGCGCAATCCGCGCTCCACGGTCGGCACCATCACCGAGATCTACGACTATCTGCGGTTGCTCTACGCCCGCATCGGCCACCCGCACTGCCCGGTGTGCGGTGAACCGATCAGCAGGCAGACCCCGCAGCAGATCGTCGACCAGCTGATGGCACTCGACGAGGGCACCCGCTTCCAGGTGCTGGCGCCAGTGGTGCGCGGTCGCAAGGGCGAGTACGCAGATCTGTTCCGCCAGCTCACTTCCGATGGCTATGCGCGGGTGCGGGTCGACGGTGACATCGTCCCGTTGTCCCAGACGCCCACGCTCAACAAGCAGCGCAAGCACGACATCGACGTGGTTGTGGACAGGGTCGTGGTCAAGGCCTCCGCCAAGCAGCGCATCACCGACTCGGTGGAGACCGCGTTGGGGCTTACGAAAGGACTTGTCGTCGTCGATTTCGTCGATCGCGAACCCGACGATTCGCACCGTGTCCGCAGTTTCTCCGAGAAGATGGCCTGCCCCAACGGTCACGACATCGCGATCGACGAACTGGAGCCGCGCCAGTTCAGCTTCAACTCACCCTGGGGCGCCTGCCCGGCCTGCTCGGGTCTGGGAACCCAGCTCGAGGTGGACGCCTCCCTCGTGGTGCCCGACGAGTCCCTCAGCCTCGCCGAGGGCGCCATCGCGCCGTGGTCCACACCGGCGGTGAAGGGCCACTACCAGCGGGTCTTCGAAGCGATGTCCCAGACCGAGGACTTCGACGTCGACCTGCCCTGGAACGAGCTGCCGGGCAGGGTGCGGGCATTCATTCTCAAGGGCTACGACAACCCCGTCTATGTGCACTTCCGCAATCGATTCGGCCGCACGCGCACCTATACCCAGCGCTACGAGGGCGTGCTGCCCTATGTGCGACGCCGTTTCGACGAGTCGGAGACCGATTCTGCCAGGGACCGCTGGGGCGCCTATCTGCGCGAGATCCCCTGCTCGGCCTGCAAGGGGGCACGGCTCAAACCCGCATCGCTGGCCGTGACCATGGGTGGGCTGAACATCGCGGAGTTGTGCGACCTGTCCATCCGCGACCACCTCGAGTTCATCGACGCGCTGCAACTCAGTGAGCGTGAGGCGCACATCGCCGAGCGGGTGGTCAAGGAGATCCGTGAGCGGCTTCGCTTCCTGCTCGACGTCGGCCTGGACTATCTCACGCTGGCACGCCCGGCCGGAACGCTGTCCGGCGGAGAGGCCCAGCGCATCAGGCTGGCCACCCAGATCGGCTCGGGACTCACCGGCGTGCTCTATGTGCTCGACGAGCCGAGCATCGGGCTGCACCAGCGCGACAACCGTCGTCTCATCGAGACCTTGCGGAGGCTGCGCGATCTGGGCAATACGCTCATCGTCGTCGAGCACGACGAGGACACCATCAGGGCAGCCGACTGGGTGGTTGACATCGGCCCCGGCGCGGGGGAGCACGGCGGAAATGTCGTTGTCTCGGGTTCACTGGAGGAGTTGCTGGCCTGTCCCGAGTCGATCACCGGCGCCTACCTCACTGGGCGACGCAGCATCGAACTGCCCGCCACCCGCCACCAGCCCAATGGCAAGGCCATCACTGTGCACGGGGCCGCCCAGAACAATCTGCGCGGCATTGATGTGCGCTTCCCGCTGGGCCAATTCATCGCTGTCACCGGCGTGTCAGGTTCCGGGAAGTCCACGCTGGTGAATCAGATCCTCTACACGGCGCTGGCCCGCCGCATCTACGGGGCGAAAGCGGTGCCCGGCAAGCATCGTTCGATCACCGGGGCAGAGCACATCGACAAGATCATCCACGTCGACCAGTCACCGATCGGCCGCACGCCCCGGTCGAATCCGGCCACCTACACAGGCGTCTTCGACAAGATCCGCAAACTCTTCGCGCAGACCCCCGAGGCCAAGGTGCGCGGCTATCAGCCCGGCCGTTTCAGCTTCAACATCAAGGGCGGACGATGCGAGAACTGCTTCGGCGACGGCACCATCCGCATCGAGATGAATTTCCTGCCGGATGTCTACGTGCCCTGTGAGGTCTGCCACGGCGCCCGGTACAACCGGGAGACCCTGGAGGTGCACTACAAGGGCAGGAACATCGCCGAGGTGCTCGACATGCCCATCGAGGAGGCCGCGGAGTTCTTCTCGGCGATCCCCGGCATCCACCGTCACCTGAAGACCCTCGTGGAGGTCGGGCTGGGCTACGTGCGGCTCGGGCAGTCCGCCACCACGCTGTCAGGCGGCGAGGCCCAGCGGGTGAAGCTGGCCTCGGAGCTGCAGAAGCGATCCACCGGGCGCACCATGTATGTGCTGGACGAACCCACCACTGGTCTGCACTTCGAAGACATCCGCAAGCTGCTCATCGTGCTCGCCCGGCTCGTCGATTCCGGCAACACCGTGGTGGTCATCGAGCACAATCTCGACGTCATCAAGACCGCCGACTGGATCATCGACATGGGCCCAGAGGGCGGCTCGGGCGGCGGCATGGTGGTGGCCGAGGGCACCCCCGAGCAGGTCGCCGCCGATCCGGACTCCTACACGGGTCAGTACCTCGCAGAGCTGCTCGGCCCGGCTGCCGGCGCTGGTGACCCGGCGAGTGCCTCGGGCCCCGTCACCGGGGCCGAAGACGCGGGCCGCTACCGCAAGGCCAGCTGAGCCGGTGGCCGCAGCACCTGTGGCTCACCGGAGCGTGGCTCATGGGATAGGGCGGCTCACAGGCGTGTGCCCTACAGCACCGTGTCGTTGTCCAAGTGGTAGAAGCGGCTCACCCTGCGGGTGCCATCGGGACGCAACATCTGCTCGCCGCACTTGTGGGTGAACTCCGCGCCGATCCGCTGGATCGCCTTGTTCGCTCTGACGTCCGCGTCGTCGGCGCGCAGCACGATGCCCGCACAGCCGTTCTCCCGGGCGGCGTCCACCATGATGCGCTTGACCCGCAGATTCATGCCGGTGCTCCAGGTCTGGGGGGCCATGTAGCTCGCACCGATCTCGACGTCCTCCCCTGCACGGAAGTGGCTCGTGGTACCGATCACCTCGTCGCCCTGGAAAACCACCCAGGTGATGCGGTCCCGGCCACCGGGACGCTTGCCGAGCCGGCGCGTCAGTTCGGTGATGTCGGCAGGGGCTCCCTTGGGGGCGAACTGCCACACGGCCGGGTCCTCCAGGGCGCGCCACAGTAGATCGGCGTGCTTGTGGGTGTCCCAACGTTCCAGGCGCAGCTCGCCGGCTGTCAGCTGTGTCTGCGGGAACGGCCAACGCAACATCTCGTTCACTCCTCCGTGCGAGCCGAAGGGTCTCGCACATCCGATTTACGATGATCCACCGTGTACCTGCGGCGCAGCATCCCAGCTTGCACCTGCGGTGCACGGTGGACAGGTCGCATTCGTGCCTGCCTACGCTAGCGCGCTGCAACACCAACCGGCGCGCCGGTTGGTGAATTGGTATCCGCCCTGCGCCTAATCTCGACGTCATGGCCGATCCGTCCAGTTACCGTCCGGCGCCCGGTGCCATCCCCACCGATCCGGGGGTGTACCGCTTCAGCGACAAGTACGGCCAGGTCATCTACGTCGGCAAGGCCAAGAATCTGCGCAACAGGCTCAACAGCTATTTCCAGGACATCGCAGCCCTGCATCCGCGCACCCAGACGATGGTGACCACTGCCTCCCAGGTGGTGTGGACCGTGGTGCAGAACGAGCTGGAATCCCTGCAGCTCGAATACACCTGGATCAAGCAGTACGACCCGCGCTTCAACATCAAGTACCGCGATGACAAGACCTATCCCTGGTTGTGCGTGAGCTGGGCCGAGGAGATCCCGCGGGTCTTCGTCGGGCGTGGCGCCAAGCACAAGGGGTGGCGCTACTACGGCCCCTTCGGGCAGGCCTGGGCCATTCGGGACACGGTCGACCTGTTGCTGCATGTCTTCCCGATGCGTTCCTGCCGTGCCGGCGTCTTCCGCAATGCCCAGCAGGTGGGGCGCCCATGCCTGCTCGGCTACATCGGCAAGTGCTCCGCGCCCTGCGTCGGCTGGATCTCCTCTGAGGACCACCGCGAGATCGCGGCCGACTTCTGCTCCTTCATGGAGGGCAATGCCCGCAAGCTGGAGCGCAAACTCACCGCGCAGATGCACGAGGCGGCAGAGCAGGAGGAGTTCGAGCGGGCAGCGCACCTGCGGGACTCGCTGGGGGCACTCGCCCAGGCCACCGAACGCAATGCCATCGTGCTGCCGGACGGCACCGATGCCGATGTCATCGCCATGGCCAGTGACACCCTGGAGGTCGCGGTGCAGGTATTCCACGTCCGCAACGGGCGGGTGCACGGCGAGCGCAGCTGGGTGGCGGACAGGGCCGACGATGCCGAGGACGCCGATCTGGTGGAATCCTTCCTGCTCCAGCTGTATGCCGATGCGGCCGTACCGAGGGAGGTCCTGGTGCCAGCAGAACCTGCGTCCGGGGAGGTGCTCACCACCCTGTTGGCCGAACAGCGCGGCGCCAGGGTGAGCATCCACATCCCGCAACGAGGCGACAAGCGGGTGCTGCTGGACACCGTGGCCCGCAATGCCGCCCAGGCCCTGGCCCAGCACAAGGCGCAAAGGGCAGCCGATCTCGCCACCCGCAACCAGGCGATGAAGGAGCTCCAGGAGGCCTTGGCCCTGCGCGAGGCACCGCTGCGCATCGAGGGCTACGACATCTCCCACCTGCAGGGCACCGAGGTGGTCGGTTCGATGGTCGTCTTCGAGGACGGCCTGAGCCGCAAGAGCGAATACCGTCGCTTCGTCATCAAGAGCTTCGAGGGTTCCGACGACCTGCGGGCCATGGACGAGGTCCTCAGCCGCCGCTTCCGTCGCCTGATCGATGATCGCAAGGCGATGGCCGAGGCAGGCGATGGCGGTCCGGGGCTCATCGATCCCGAGACAGGCAGGCCACTGAAGTTCGCCTACACGCCCTCCCTGGTGGTCATCGACGGCGGCCCGCTGCAGGTGGAGGCCGCCCATGACGTGCTGGCCAGGCTCGGGCTGACCGGGATCAAGGTGCTGGGCCTGGCCAAGAGGCTCGAGGAGATCTGGCTGCCCGGCGAGGAGGACCCGATCATCCTGCCCCGCAACTCCGAGGGCCTGTACCTGCTCCAGCGGGTGCGTGACGAGTCGCACCGTTTCGCCATCACCCACCACCGCCAGCGCCGGTCCAAGGCCATGGTGGAATCCGTGCTCGATGCCGTGCCCGGTCTGGGTCGGGCGCGACGCAAGACCCTGCTCGGCCGCTACGGATCACTGACCACACTGCGCCGGGCCAGTGCTGAGGAGATCGCCCAGTTGCCTGGCATCGGGCAGACCACCGCGCAGGCCATCGTCGATGCCCTTGCCACCGACCGCACTGCTCCGTCAGTGAATGCCACCACCGGTGAGGTGCTCCAGGACACGCCCAGTTCGGAGGGCAGGCAATAATGGCGGCGTGAGCGCATTGCCATCACCTTCCATCCGCCTGCCCCGGCGACCTCGTACGGTCATCATCACCGGCATGTCGGGTGCTGGCCGGCGCACCTGCGCCCACGCCATGGAGGACCTGGGCTGGTTCGTGGTCGACAACCTCCCGCCCAGCCTGCTTCCCCAGCTCATCGAGACGGCCAGCACATCGGGCCTCAACCGGTTGGCCGTCGGCCTCGATGTGCGCTCCCGCGACATGTTCGAGCAGCTGCCGGTGGTCTTCGCCCAGCTGGACGCCCGGGACGTCGCTCCCGAGATTCTCTTCCTGGAGGCCAGCGACGAGGCGATCGTGCGCCGTCAGGAGTCCTCCCGCCGGCCGTTGCCGCTGCAGGGCGATGGCCGCCTTCTGGACGGCATCGTCCGGGAACGGCGCATGCTGTCCGACCTCCGGGCCAGCGCCGACATGGTGATCGACACCTCGCGGCTCAACGTGCACCAGCTCTCCAGCCGGATCGCGCACGCCTACGGGGGGCAGAGCGCGGACACCTTGCGGGTGCAGGTGATGAGCTTCGGCTACAAGAACGGCCTTCCACTGGACGCCGATCTCGTCTTCGATGTGCGCTTCCTGCCCAACCCCCACTGGGTTCCCGAGCTCCGGCCCCAGACCGGCCTGTCGGAGGCGGTCAGCAGCTATGTGCTGGCCCAGCCGGGCGCCGAAGAATTCCTCGATGCCTTCGAGCAGCTGTTCGCGGTGGCCGAACCCGGTTATCTGCGTGAGGGAAAGCGGCAGGTCACGGTGGCCATCGGTTGTACCGGCGGCAAGCACCGCAGCACCGCGATGAGCGAGGCTGCGGCGCAAAGGCTGCGGGCGCGAGGAATGCAGGTCAACGTGCTGCACCGGGACCTGGGGCTGGAATGACCCATCCGGGGCATCAGCTGGGCGATCTGCCCTCAGTGGTCGCACTCGGAGGTGGACACGGCCTGTCAGCCTCCTTGGCGGCCCTGCGCAGGCTCACCGACCGGCTGACAGCGGTTGTCACGGTCGCCGACGACGGCGGCTCGTCCGGGCGGCTGCGGGCCGAACTTGGCGGACTCCCCCCCGGCGACCTGAGAATGGCACTGGCCGCTCTGTGCCCCGACACCAGGGACGGACGCAACTGGGCCCGCGTGCTGCAGAACCGGCTGCACTCCGGGGGCCAGCTCGATGGCCATGCCGTGGGCAATCTCCTCATCGAAGGGGTGTGGCAGCAGACCGGCGATCCGGTGGCCGGTCTCGACCTGGTGGCGCGGCTGGTGCGTGCGGCCGGCAGGGTGCTCCCGATGTCGACGGTGCCGCTCCACATCGAGGCGGATGTCCTTGGCATCGACGACGAGCTGCCCGACGAGATCCGGGTGGTGCACGGCCAGCATTCGGTGGCGATCACCTCCGGGCTGGTGCAGGCGGTCCACCTGGTGCCAGGTGATCCGCCTGCTTGTCAGCAGGCAGTCGAGGCGATCAACAATGCCGACTACGTGGTGCTCGGCCCGGGGTCCTGGTTCACCTCCGTGCTGCCCCATCTCCTGGTCCCGGATCTCGCCCGCGCGATCATCGAAAGCCCCGCCAAACGAATCCTCACCCTCAACGTCGCGAGTTCCTACGAGACGGCTGGTTTTGCGCCCTCCCGGCACATCGAACTGCTCGCCGAACATGCTCCCGGCCTGCGTCTCGACGCCGTGCTTGCCGACAAGGCCTTCGTCTGCGGGGACCGCCACCTGGCGGGATACTGCACCGATCTGGGTGCCACACTCGTGCAGAGCGATGTGGCGATGCACGACGGCACCGCACGCCACCACAGGCTGAGGCTGGCCGCGGCCTACCAAGAAATCATGATGGGCTGACCATCGTCCGGGCCCGGATGGCGCAACGCTTGACAGCGCGACACGAGCACATGACACACGGCAGCGAGACGAGCGGACGAGGTATCTGCAGATGGCACTGACACAGCAGGCGAAGGCGGAGCTGGCCACCGTGAGCTCGCTGCGCCCGGAAGCTCGGCGCGCCGAGATCGCCTCGATGCTGCGCTTCGCCGGGGGATTGCACCTGGTGAGCGGCCACATCGTCATCGAGGCCGAACTCGACACCGGGCACGCCGCCCGCAGGCTGCACACCGGCATCTCCGATCTCTTCGGCTTCAACGCCGACGTGGTCGTGGTCACCTCCTCGGGCCTGCGCCGGGGCACCCGCTATGTGGTGCGTCTGGTGCGCGAGGGGGAGGACCTCGCCCGTCTCACCGGCCTGGTGGATTCCCATCGCCGCCCGGTGCGGGGACTTCCCGCAGAAGTGGTCGGCGGCGGTGTGGCCGAGCAGGTCGCGGCCTGGCGCGGAGCCTTCCTGGCTCGCGGCTCGCTCACCGAGCCCGGCCGCTCGATGGCCATGGAAGTCACCTGTCCCTCGTCGGAGGCCGCACTGGCGCTGGTCGGTGCGGCGCGGCGGCTCGGCGTGGTGGCCAAGGCGCGTGAGATCCGTCAGCTCGACCGGGTGGTGGTGCGCGATGGAGACTCCATTGCGGCGCTGCTCACCCGGATGGGCGCCCATGATGCGGTGCTCGCCTGGGAGGAGAGACGGGTGCGTCGCGAGGTGCGGGCGTCCGCCAATCGGTTGGCCAACTTCGACGACGCCAATTTGAGGCGCTCAGTGCGCGCGGCCGTGGCCGCGAGCGCCAGGGTGGAGCGTGCCCTGGAGATCCTCGGCGAGGATGTGCCCGACCATCTGCGCGCCGCGGGACAGCTGAGACTGGCGAACAGGCAGGCCAGCCTGGAGGAACTGGGCCAGTTGCACGATCCGCCGCTCACCAAGGACGCCGTCGCCGGCCGGATCCGCAGGCTGCTTGCGCTGGCCGATCGCACCGCCAAGGAGCGCGGTGTACCCACCACCGATGCCGCACTCAATGCAGACCCTGAGACTGGAAGCTGAGCCCTGGGACCAGCTCGTCGGGATGGCAGAGGGCGAGTTCTCCCGGCGGGAACAGTCCGCTAGGATCAACTTGTTCACAGTGCTCGGCACGTGACCAAAGGGGTCGTTTGTCGGGTTCACAGACATGTCGAAGGAGATCGACTTCATGACCGTTAAGGTTGGTATCAACGGCTTCGGCCGGATCGGCCGTAACTTTTTCCGCGCGATGCTCGAGCAGAAGGCCGACCTCGATGTCGTGGCCGTCAACGACCTGACCGACACCAAGACCCTCGCTCACCTGCTGAAGTACGACTCGCTGCTGGGCCGTTTCCCCGGTGAGGTCAGCTCTGACGATGACGGCATCGTCGTCGATGGCAAGCACATCAAGGTGCTCGCCGAGCGCAATCCCGCCGATCTGCCCTGGGGCAAGCTCGGCGTCGAGGTCGTCGTCGAGTCCACCGGTTTCTTCACCGATGGCACCAAGGCCAAGGCCCACATCGATGGCGGCGCCAAGAAGGTCGTCATCTCCGCTCCTGGCAAGAATGTTGACGGCACCTTCGTGATGGGTGTCAACGATGGCGACTACAACCCCGCCACCGACAACATCATCTCGAACGCCTCCTGCACCACGAACTGCCTGGCCCCGCTGGCCAAGGTCCTGAACGACGAGTTCGGCATCGAGCGCGGCATCATGACCACCATCCACTCCTACACCGGTGACCAGAAGCTTCTGGACGCCCCCCACAAGGACCTGCGTCGCGCCCGCGCCGCGGCCCTGAACATGATCCCCACCAAGACCGGTGCCGCTCAGGCCGTCGCCCTGGTGATCCCGGAGCTCAAGGGCAAGTTCGACGGCCTGGCCGTTCGCGTCCCGACCCCCACCGGTTCGCTCACCGACCTCACCTTCGAGGCCTCCAAGGAGGTCTCCGTCGAGTCCATCCAGGCTGCCGTGAAGAAGGCCGCCGAGGGTCCGCTCAAGGGCATCCTGGCCTACACCGAGGATCCGATCGTGTCGACCGACATCGTGCACGACTCGCACTCCAGCATCTTCGACGCCACCGAGACCAAGGTCATCGGCAACCTCGTCAAGGTGCTCTCCTGGTACGACAACGAGTGGGGCTACTCCAACCGCCTCGTGAACCTCACCTCGCTCGTTGCGAGCAAGCTCTGAGTCGATCCTGAGTGATCCCGTGAACAAGGGCGCGCTGGCTTGTGCCGGTGCGCCCTTGTCCATGTCCGGCGTCAGCCGACGCCCACAATCTCCAACCAGCCCTTGCGGCTGCCCGTCCAGGCGGCCGCTCCGGCTGGCGTCACCAGCCAGTCATTCCGAGGAGAATCAGTGAAGACCATTTCCGATCTGGGCGACCTGCGCGGCAAGCGCGTAGTCGTCCGCTGCGACTTCAATGTGCCGCTGTCCGGCACGACCATCACGGACGATGGACGCATCAAGGCGGCCCTTCCCACACTCAAGGCTCTGCTGGGCCAGGGCGCACGGGTCACCTGCCTGGCCCACCTGGGACGCCCGAAGGGCACCCCGGACCCCAAGTTCTCGCTGGCCCCGGTGGCCACCCGGCTGTCAGAGCTGCTCGGCAAGCCCGTCAAGCTCGCCACCGACACCGTCGGCCCCTCCGCCCAGGAGATCTCCGCGTCCCTCAAGGACGGCGAGATCGCCCTCGCCGAGAACGTCCGCTTCGAGAAGGGCGAGACCTCCAAGGTGGACGCCGAGCGCGAGGCGCTCGCCAAGGAGTACGCCAAGCTCGGTGACTTCTACGTCTCCGACGGCTTCGGTGTCGTGCACCGCAAGCAGGCCAGCGACTATGACATCGCCAAGCTGCTGCCGAGGGCTGCCGGTCAGCTCGTCGAGAAGGAGGTCTCGGTTCTGTCCAAGATCACCTCCGACCCCGAGCGTCCCTATGTCGTCGTGCTGGGTGGCGCGAAGGTCGCCGACAAGCTCGCCGTCATCGACAACCTGCTGAAGGTCGCCGACACGCTGATCATCGGCGGCGGCATGTCCTACACCTTCCTCAAGGCGCAGGGTGACGAGGTGGGTTCCTCCATCCTCGACGAGTCCAAGGTGGAGGCCTGCAAGGGCTACCTCGCCGACGCGAAGGCGAAGGGCAAGAAGATCCTGCTACCCGTCGACGTGCGCGTCGCCGACGGCATGGACTTCGATGCCCGCACCGTCAAGGGCGAGGTTTCGGTCGTCCCCGTCGACGCCATTCCCGCCGACAAGATGGGCCTGGACATCGGCCCGGAGTCCGAGAAGCAGTTCGCCGAGGAGATCTCCGGCGCCAAGACCGTGTTCTGGAACGGCCCGGCCGGTGTGTCCGAGATCGAGGCCTTCGCCGAAGGTACCAAGGCCATCGCCAAGGCGCTCGCCGAGGGCAAGGCATTCAGCGTCATCGGTGGTGGCGACTCGGCCGCTGCGGTGCGCCAGTTCGGCTATGCCGATGATCAGTTCGGCTGGATCTCCACCGGTGGCGGTGCCTCGCTGGAGTACCTGGAAGGTAAGGAACTGCCGGGTCTGGCAGTGCTGGAGGGAGACAAGTAATGACTCGCACACCCATCATGGCTGGCAACTGGAAGATGAACCTCAATCACATGGAGGCTCTCGACCTGGTCCAGAAGCTCGCCTTCGCATTGCAGGACAAGAACTACGACGCCAAGAAGTCCGAGTGCGTCGTCATTCCGCCGTTCACCGACATCCGCACGGTGCAGACGCTGGTCGACGGCGACAAGCTGCCGATCGTCTACGGCGCGCAGGATCTGTCCGAGCACGACGCCGGTGCCTACACCGGCGAGGTGAGCGCGGACATGCTCACCAAGCTCGGCTGCACCTACGTGGTCGTGGGTCACTCGGAGCGTCGCCAGTACCACGGCGAGACCGATGAGATCGTCAACACCAAGGCCAAGAAGGCGCTCGAGAAGGGCCTCACCCCGATCATCTGCGTCGGTGAGAGCCTTGACGTCCGCAAGGCCGGCAAGCACGTCGAGTACACCGTCGGCCAGGTGAAGGGTGCCCTCGCCGGAATCTCCGCCAAGGATGTCGCCGGTCTGGTCATCGCCTATGAGCCCGTGTGGGCCATCGGCACCGGCGAGGTCGCCACCCCGGAGGACGCCCAGGAGGTCTGCGGTGCGATCCGCGCCGCGGTCGGCGATCTCTACGACGGCCCCACCGCTGACTCCGTGCGCATCCAGTACGGCGGTTCGGTGAAGCCCGGCTCGGTGGCGGCCATCATGGCCAAGCCGGACATCGACGGTGCCCTGGTGGGCGGCGCCAGCCTGAAGCCCGATGATTTCGCTGCCATCGTGCGCTTCTACGCGCAGTCCTGAATTCCGGTTCAGCAGTAGCCGGGACAAGAAAGTCCCCGCACCCTCCTGGGTGCGGGGACTTTCTTGTCCCGGCAGGCAGGGATGTTGCTGCGGGCAGGTGCTGCGAAACTGAGCTCCTCCGGGTGAGTTAGACTCGGGCGGTGATGACAATCCCGCTCATGACTTGGCCCATAATGACGCTGTCGATCGTGCTCATGGTGCTGAGTTTCGTCCTCACCGCTTTCATCCTCCTCCACAAGAGCCGTGGCGGGGGTCTGTCCGATCTGTTCGGCGGAGGCATGAGCACGGCAATGAGCGGCACCTCGGCTTCGGAGCGGATGCTGGACAGGATCACGGTGATCATCGGCGTGCTGTGGGTCGCCTGCATCTTCGCCCTGCTGGCCCTGCAGCGACATGCGGGCTGAAACCGGGTTCATCGTTGCCATTCAGATTTTCTGAGTTATCCCGTATTTTCTGATTCACAAGGAGCACAACCAAGTGTCCAGCGGAAATGCCATTCGTGGCAGCCGTGCCGGTGCAGGTCCCAGTGGCGAGGCAGTGCGCGGCGAAGCCGAGCCTCGCACCCAGGTGTCCTACTACTGTGCGCACGGCCATGCCACCCGTGTGTCCTTTGCGGACAGCGCACCCATTCCCGATCAGTGGGATTGCATGAAGTGCGGCTTGCCCGCCGGCCGGGATCGGCTCAATCCCCCGCCGCCGCCCAAGATCCAGCCCTACAAGACCCATCTCGCCTATGTGAAGGAGCGCCGCTCCTCCAAGGAGGCCAAGGCCATCCTCGAAGAGGCGCTGGCCCATCTCAAGGACCGCCGGGAGCGCGGCGAAGTCATCTACTGAGCACCGGCTCGCGGCGCGGGGTCACCGGCTCACAGGTCGCAGTGGAAATACGGCAGGTCCTGCGCCGCCGCCTCGTCCACGAACCACAGCGTCTTGTCGGTACCGTGTGCATGGGATGCCGGGCAGCGCGGATCACCGTCCACCGCAGCATGAACGGCTTCTCGTTTGTTGGCATCGGCAGCGAGCAACCACACCTCGCGGGAACGATTGATCGCCGGTAAATTCAAGGTGATCCGGTCTGCCGGTTCGTAGGGGGCATTGGTGACCCCGCTGGCGAGCAGCGTCGTGCTCGCCTGGATCGCGAAACTGTCGTGCCTGGGGAAGATCGAGGCGATGTGGCCGTCCTCGCCCACGTCCAGCAGGCAGCAGTCGAAGACGGTGTCGCCCAATTCCCCGGCGTAGGCGAAGGCGGCATCGTCGGCGTCAGAACTGCCGGTGAGCGGCGGCATGGCGTGGATGTGTGAGGGAACCAACGGCATTGTGGCCGCCAGCAGGCTGAGCGTCTTCAGAGCCACTCGTTCCGGTTCGGTGGTGCCGACGAAGCGATCCGAGGACCACCACAGGTGGAGCCTGGCGGCGTCGAACAGTCCAGACGGTGCCAGCGCGGCCAGATGGCGGCACACGGCCAGGCCGCTTGGCCCACCCGGCAGGCACAGGTGGATGAATTCCTGCTGCCGTTGCAATTCGGTCAGCAGTGAGCCGAGCCGGCCCGCGACCCGTGAGGCGAGTTCTTCGCCATCGCGGTAGCGGAAGACTCGTGGTGCACTCATCCGGCGGCTCGTTCGGCGAGCTTGTCGAGGGCCTGCTCGAAGATCAAGTCGGGTCCCAGCCTGCGCAATTCCTCGGACAGCAGCGCCACCCTGTGACGGCGTGCCAGCGCGGCAGCGCGCACCGGCTGGTTGGGCACGATGTATTCGGAGTCGGACTTGGCCGTGCGCAGGATCGCCACCTCGCCGGTCTCTGTCTGCAGGCGAACTCCCGTGATGCCGGGCCCCATGGATGTCTTCATCTCCACTGGTACTCCCAGACGCGCGTCGAGCCAGGACGCCATCAGGGCGGCCGGTGCGTTCTCCTCGGCGGCTTCCACGACAGCGGCCGTGACCGGCTCGCGGCACTGGTCCAGGGCGGACGCGATGAGGGCTCGCCAACGGGTGATGCGCGTCCACGACAGGTCCGTGTCCGCCGCGGAGTGCGGGCCACGAGCCCTCGCGACGAGGGCTCCGACCGGGTCATCGGCATTGACGGCGTCGGTGATGCGCAAATTCGCCAGCGAGCCGACGGGATCCTGGGAGGGTAGTTCGGGGCCACTGCCCGGCCACCAGGCGACGACTGGCAGGTCGGGCAGCAGCAGCGGAAGTACCACCGAGTCGGCATGCTCCACGAGCTCCCCGGCCAGCCGCAGGGTGATCATGTCGCCGGGCACGCCCTCACCGACCCGAATCTCGGCGTCCATGCCGGTCTTGGGGGACTTGCTCTGCACCACCATGAGAATTCGAGAGGGGTGCTCGGCGGCGGTCGCCTGTGCAGCGTCGAATGCCTGCGAGTACTGACGGGTGGTGCTCATCACGATGAGCGTCATGACGAGCCCGGAGGTGATTCCGGTGGACCGCCGGGCCGACAGTGCGTTGGCTGCCACCTCGGAGGTATTGGTATCGGTCAGTTCGATGATCATGACAGTCTCCTCACGGCCTGCGCCAGGTGAATCCGTCGCGGGCCAGCATGTCTGTGGCGTTCTGCGGGCCCCAGGTGCCCGCGGCGTAGGGTTCCGGCGCACCCTGCTCGGCCCAGTGCTGCAGCACGGGGTCAAGCAGCTGCCAGGAGAGCTCGACCTCCTCCTGCTGGGGGAACAGCGGGGGATCGCCGAGCAGGACGTCCAGGATCAGCCGCTCGTAGGCCTCCGGTGAGGACTCGGTGAAGGAGCCCACATAGGCGAAGTCCATCGTCACCTGGCGGATCTCCATACCGGTGGCGGGCACCTTCGCGCCGAAATGCATGGAAATGCCCTCGTCCGGCTGGATGCGCAGCACCAGGGCATTGGTGCCCAGATCCTGGGTCTCGGTGTTGGCGAAGGGCAGGTGCGGTGCGCGTTTGAACATCAGTGCGATCTCGGTGACCCGGCGCGGCATCCGCTTCGCGGTGCGCAGGTAGAAGGGCACACCGGCCCACCGTCTGGAGCCGATGTCCACCCTGATCGCCGCGAAGGTCTCGGTGTGCGAGTCGGCAGGGATGCCCTTCTCCTGCAGATAGCCCGGCACTTCGACACCTCCCTGCCAGCCCTTGGCGTATTGTCCGCGTGCCGAATACAGGTCGAGGTCGGACAGGGTGCTGGCCGCGGCGAGCACCTTCTGCTTCTCCATGCGCAGCTGACGGGGCTCGAAGCTGTTGGGTTCCTCCATCGCGGTGAGCGCCATGAGCTGCAGCAGGTGATTCTGGATCACATCGCGGGCTGCGCCGATGCCGTCGTAGTAGCCGGCCCGGCCGGCGATGCCGATGTCCTCCGCCATGGTGATCTGCACATGGCTGACGTAGTTGTTGTTCCAGAAGGGTTCGAAGATCTGGTTGGCGAATCGCAGCGCCAGCAGATTCTGCACCGTCTCCTTGCCCAGATAGTGGTCGATCCGGAAGACGGACTCGGGGGGAAAGGCCTTGGAGACGATCCGGTAGAGATCCTTGGCGCTGGCCAGGTCATGGCCGAAGGGCTTCTCGATGACGACGCGCTTCCAGCCCTTGGTCTGGTCGACCATGCCATGGTTCTCCAGCTGGTCCACCACGACTTCGAACATTTTCGGCGGGACAGACAGGTAGAAGGCGTGATTGCCGTTGGTGCCCTCGTTGGCGTCGAGCTCGTCCAGGGTCTGGTGAAGCCGGTCGAAGGTGGCGGCATCGTCGAAATCGCCCCACACGAAGCGGATGCCGGTGACCAGCTGCTTCCAGGACTCCTCGCGGAAGGGAGTCCGGGCGTGCGCCTGGACGTCCTGGCGGACGATCTCGGCGAACTGCGCATCGGTGTAGTCGCGCCGTGCCACGCCGACCAGCCCGAAACCTGGTGGCAGCAGGCCCCGGTTGGCGAGGTCGTACACCGCGGGCAACAGCTTCTTGCGGGAAAGGTCTCCGCTGACGCCGAAGAAGACCAGTGCGCAGGGCCCAGCGATCCGTGGTAATCGGCGGTCCCCGGGGTCGTACAACGGGTTGACCCACTCCGATGCTGAGGCTTCAGCCATGGTGTCCTTCCACTCATCCGGGATTGCTCCGGACTCCTCATATCAGCACACGATATGTGCCCTGAGTTGCTATTTCGTCGCTCAAGACGTCATTGCTCATCGTGCCAGTGGTGACACTACCGGCACTTCGGTGGACTGCCGCGGAAATTCTGGTTCACGCGCGGTGAACTCATCCCGGCAGCTGGCCATGCTGGTGACGGGTCCGGAAGAGTCAAGGCATGGAACAGCATGCCGCGATGATCGGCAGCACCCGGCTGAGGGTTTCTGGCGGCACCGAGCCGAAGCCGAAGACGATGCCGTGCACATCGGGGGAGTGCGGCCCCCAGTACTCGCCCAGGTCGCCGACCAGGATGTTCTCGCCGGCCAGCCGGGCGATGACCGTCATCCCTGGTGCTGCGGTATTCACCACCGCGTGCAGCCCGCCCGACAGCGGAGCGAGCTGCACGGCCGGCACATGCCCGAGTTCTGCGAGGATCAGGGCGCGCCGCTGCCGGTATCCGCGCCGCATCCGCTGGATGTGACGGCGCAGTTCACCGCTGGCCAGATAGCCGGCGAGTGCCTGCTGCACCATCGCCGGTGCCGGCAGCCCGGTTGCCCGCCGGTAGGACGCCAGATCTGCCACCAGTCGGTTCGGGGCGACCAGATAGCCGGTGGCCACCGCCGGGGTGAGAACCGTGGAGAAGGTGCCGAGCAGCACCACGCAGCCGTTCTCCGCGTCGTCGAGGGTGGCCAGTGCGGGCAGCGGCATGCCGACATAGCGCAGTTCGGAGTCGTAGTCGTCCTCCACGATGAGAGTGCCGGTGCGTCTGGCCCAGGCCAGCAGTTCCTGACGCCTTTCCAGCGAGAGCCAGCCGCCATGGGGGTACTGGTGGCTGGGTGTGACCACGAGAACATCGGGTCTGTGCTCACCCAGCGGCAGGGCGGTGGTGACCAGGCCCTGCTCATCGGTCGGCAGCGGGAGGGTGCCCAGACCCATCGCAAGGGGCACGCCCGAAAGCGCCGGATGACCGGGGCGTTCGATCCCCACCAGCACCCGCCCGGAGTGCGAACGCAGGCTCGCGAGCAGCAGCGCGAGCCCCTCGCGGGTGCCAGAGGTGACAAGAATCTGCTTGCTCGGACGAACCAGGGAACGCATCAGGCGCAGGTGCTCCGCGATCTCGATGCGCAGCGCCGGAAGACCGAGCGGATCTGTCTGGGTGTCTGGATGGGCTGCCGCGTCCCGCCACGCGCGTCGCCACGGCGGGGAGACGATGGCGGAGACATCGGGGGTGCCCGGTCGCAGGTCGACGATCGACGCGCTCGAGGCGCCAGGTCCTGGCCGGGGCGAGCCTGAACCGTCATGTCCACGGCTGTCACCTCGGGGCGGGCCGCCATGGGAAGCCTCGTCACGGCGCGAGGCTGTGGCGGGACTGCAGGCGATGCCCGCATCCGGACGTTTGCCGGTGGCGGCCGGTGCGCCGACATGCGCGTCCGCCGCGACGCGAGTACCCGATCCGCTCGCGGCCACCAGATACCCCTCGGCCTGCAGCTGGTCATAGGCGGCAACCACGGTGCCCCGGGAGAGCTCCAGCCGCGCAGCCAGCGCACGACTGGAGGGCAGCGCATCACCCCTTGTCAACCTGCCTTCGTCCATCAGCCGACGCAGCCCTGACACCAATTGCCGGGTCAGGCCGATCGGTGAATTCCTGTCCAGATCCAGCGGAACGGGCGCCACCAGTTGACCTCGCACCCACCAATTCTTGCGCCAACCGGCAAAGTGGTCCATTCCAACTGGTCAGATTTGGATCTTGTGGTGGACCGCTCGTTGCGCTGGTATGGCCACCATGACTGAAGGAACTGCAGCAACAACCCGTGTCAAGCGCGGTCTCGCCGATATGCTCAAGGGCGGCGTCATCATGGACGTCGTCACCCCCGAGCAGGCACGCATCGCCGAGGACGCCGGTGCCTCCGCCGTGATGGCCCTCGAACGGGTCCCGGCGGACATCAGGGCCCAGGGTGGTGTGGCACGGATGAGCGATCCGGTGCTCATCGAGCAGATCGAGGACGCGGTCTCCATTCCGGTGATGGCCAAGGCGCGGATCGGGCACTTCGTGGAGGCCCAGGTGCTGCAATCCCTCAAGGTTGACTTCGTCGACGAGTCCGAGGTGCTCTCACCGGCCGACTACTCCCACCACATCGACAAGTGGAATTTCGACGTGCCCTTCGTCTGCGGCGCGACCAATCTCGGTGAGGCGCTGCGCCGGATCACCGAGGGTGCGGCCATGATCCGGTCCAAGGGAGAGGCCGGCACCGGCGATGTCTCGGAGGCGGTGCGCCATATCCGCACCATCCGCGACGAGATCAACCGGCTGTCCACCCTGGCCCCCGAAGAGTTGTATGCCGCTGCCAAGGAACTTCAGGCCCCTTACGAACTTGTGAGCGAGGTGGCCCGGACGGGTCATCTGCCGGTCGTTCTGTTCGTGGCCGGTGGCGTCGCCACGCCCGCCGACGCGGCACTGGTGATGCAGCTCGGCGCCGAAGGCGTCTTCGTGGGCTCCGGTATCTTCAAGTCGGGCAATCCTGCCAAGCGCGCCGCGGCCATCGTCAAGGCGACCACTCTCTACGACGACCCGAATGCCATCGCGCAGGTCTCGCGCAATCTCGGCGAGGCGATGGTCGGCATCAATGTGAACGATCTGCCCGCGCCGCATCACCTGGCAGAGCGCGGCTGGTGAGCGCGATGTCACGGCTCACGGGCCGGGGGCCCGGGGAGTCTCCGCTGATCGGCGTGCTTGCCCTGCAGGGCGGGGTTGCCGAGCACGTCAGGGCGCTGACGGCGGTGGGTGCCCGCACCCGCCTGGTGCGCCGGCCCGGGGAACTCGACGCCCTGGACGGCATCGTGGTACCCGGTGGCGAGTCGAGCGTGCTGGACAAGCTCTCCCGTTCCTTCGGTGTGGCCGAGCCGCTGCGCGATGCACTGCTCGGGGGGCTTCCGGCCCTGGTCACCTGTGCCGGGCTGCTGCTGCTCGCGGAGACCCTGACCGATGCCGCGCCGGGTCAGCAGACCTTGGGCGTGCTGCACGTGCGCGCCCGGCGCAATGCCTTCGGTAGCCAGCTGGACTCCTTCGAGACGCACCTCGACCTCACCGGGGTGGGCAACGTTCCCGCAGTGTTCATCCGTGCTCCCGTCATCGAGACCTGCGGCGACGGCGTCGAAACCCTCGCCTCGGTGCAGGACCACGTGGTGGCAGTTCGCCAGGGTGCCATCACGGCCCTGGCATTCCATCCGGAGCTCACCGATGACCTCACGGTTCACTCGGCCTTCGTGGCTGCCTGCGCGAATGCCAGGGAGGCCGAGCAGCGCCGCATCGCCTGATCCACCGGTGGTTGGGGTGGGCGAGCTCGGTGTGTGCATGCGCTCTGCGGCCGACATGTCCCTCGCGCCGCTGCTGCGCGTGCACCCCCGTCGCCATCGGATTGACCGTCCACCGGGGTCGGGCCCGGCCGCGACACATGCTTGACCTGGCCATGGCAGCGCTGCGCGGGAACGCTCTGCGGCTGCGCGGGCGCATCCATTCCCCGGTCGGGGAGACCCGGATGGCCGGGCTCGGCGACCGGCCCTGGTGCCGCCGGCACATGGCTAAGCACATGGAAATGCTGGTGGGGACGGTTTCGCATGGCGACCCGGCATTGAATGCCAGCCGAATATGGAAACAATAGGGTTATGAATTCCCCTGTGAGCGCCGGAGGCCAGCCCAGCCCGGGCGAGTCGTCCGCGCGCCGTCAGGTGCTGCGGGAGCTGCTCGGCGGAGGGCCCGCCACTGCTGCTGTGCTGGCTGAACGGCTGGGGGTCACCTCCACAGCGGTGCGCCGCCAGCTCGGCGTCCTGCTCGAGTCCGGCGACGTCGAGGAGCGCGAGCACCGCGAGCGCGGCCCACGAGGGCGTGGGCGTCCCGCGAAGGACTTCGTCATCACAGATCAGGGCCGTCAGGCATTCCACCAGGGATACGACGATCTTGCGCTGCAGGCCATGGCGGCCCTGAGGGAGATGGCTGGTCCTCAGGCCGTCGAGGCACTCGGTCAGCGCCGCTACGACGAGGTCGCGGCCGACTACCAGGAACTCAGGGAGGCTGAACCCACGGGCGATCCAGTGGCCCAGCTGGCCGGCCTTCTTGATGCCAAGGGATATGTTGCGCGCGTGGACGACTCCCCAGCTGGAGCGCAATTGTGCCAACATCACTGCCCAGTAGCCGCAGTTGCGGCTGCTTACCCGGAATTGTGCGAGATGGAGACCCAGGTCTTCTCCCGGCTGCTCGGCTCCCGTGTCCAGCGATTGGCAACGATCGCGCACGGCGACGGCATCTGCACGACCAATGTTCCGTCCGAGACCGTCCCGGACACCCCGGCCGATTCCGAGGACGAGGGCACCGAAGACCACCGAAAGGCGACGAGCGCATGACACGAGGAAAGGTGACGAACGCATGACAGAGGTTGACACCGGACCGGCCCCCGCCCTGTCCGATCAGGATCAGTTGGTCGACGATCTCAACACCTACAAGTACGGCTGGCACGACGCCGACGCCTACTCCAAGGCCGCCCAGCGTGGCCTGTCCGAAGAGGTGGTGCGAGGTATTTCCGCACTCAAGCACGAACCGGATTGGATGCTCGACATCCGGCTGAAGGGCCTGCGTCAGTTCGAGCGCAAGCCGATGCCCACCTGGGGTGTGGATCTCTCCACGGTCGACTTCGACCAGATCAAGTACTTCGTCCGCTCCACCGAGAAGCAGGCGGACAGCTGGGAGGACCTGCCCGAAGACATCCGGAACACCTACGACAAGCTGGGCATCCCGGAGGCCGAGAAGGATCGTCTGGTTGCCGGCGTGGCGGCGCAGTACGAGTCCGAGGTCGTCTACCACAAGATCAACGAGGAGCTAGGCCGCAAGGGCGTCATCTTCGTCGACACCGATACCGGCCTGCGGGAGTATCCCGAGCTGTTCAAGGAGTACTTCGGTTCGGTGATCCCGGCCGCCGACAACAAGTTCGGCGCGCTGAACACCGCGGTGTGGAGCGGCGGTTCCTTCATCTACGTGCCGAAGGGCGTGCACTGCGACATTCCGCTGCAGGCCTACTTCCGGATGAACACCGAGAACCTCGGGCAGTTCGAGCGCACGCTGATCATCGTCGACGAGGGCGCCTATGTGCACTACGTCGAGGGCTGCACGGCGCCGATCTACAAGTCGGACTCGCTGCACGCGGCCATCGTCGAGATCGTCGTGAAGAAGAACGCGCGCTGCCGCTACACCACCATCCAGAACTGGTCGGGCAATGTGATCAACCTTGTCACCCAGCGGGCCACCGTTGCCGAGGGCGGCCAGATGGAATGGGTCGACGGCAACATCGGATCCAAGGCCAACATGAAGTACCCGGCCTGCTACCTGATGGGCGAGCACGCGAAGGGCGAGGCACTGAGCATCGCCTTCGCCGGTGAGAACCAGCACCAGGACACCGGGGCGAAGATGGTGCACTGCGCGCCGTACACCTCGTCCACCATCGTGTCGAAGTCGATCTCCCGCAATGGCGGTCGTACCGGCTACCGAGGCCTGGTGGGGGTGCAGGAGAACGCCCACCACTCGGCTGCCTCGGTCAAGTGCGATGCCCTCCTGGTGGACAACATCTCCCGTTCGGACACCTATCCCTATGTGGATGTGCGCACCGACGACGTGACGATGGAGCACGAGGCCACCATCTCCAGGATCAGCGAGGACCAGCTCTTCTACCTCATGCAGAGGGGCCTCAATGAGGACGAGGCACGGGCACTCATCGTGCGCGGCTTCGTCGAACCGATCGCCCGCGAGCTCCCGATGGAGTACGCGCTGGAGCTCAATCGGCTCATCGAACTCCAGATGGAAGGATCGGTTGGCTGAATGACGAATCAGAACGGAGCGACTGTCGTGGCAGATCCGGCGAACACCAGCCGGGACGCGGTGGCGGCGGCGGTCGAGACCCCCGCATCCCACCTGCATCCAAAGGTTTCCTGGAACCTTGACGACCACCCGCTGCCCACCGGGCGTGAGGAGGTCTGGCGGTTCACGCCGGTGCGCAAGCTGAAGAAACTGCTGTCCGGTCAGCCCACTGGGGAGTATCTCTCCGTGGACCTGTCCAAGGCCCAGGGTCTTCAGTTGCCGACGATCAGCAAGGAGCGTGCCCAGCAGCTTGCTGTGGAGCCGCCGGCCGATCGCTCCGCGGCGATCGCCTGCGAGAACGCCAGCGGGGCTGCTCTGCTGGAGGTGCCTGCGGAGACGCAGTTCGACGAGGCGATCGAGTTGAGCTTCCAGGGCAAGGGTGCTGCGACGCCGGTCTACGAGCAGCTGATCATCGAGGTCGGGGCCATGGCCAAGGCCCAGATCGTGCTCCGCTTCGAGGGTTCGGCGTCGGTGGCGCAGAAGATCGACCTGCGTATCGGTGACGGCGCCCAGGTGGACTTCGTGATGCTGCAGGACTGGGCACCCGACACCATCCACGCCGCCCAGGTGTCGATGCTCATCGGGCGCGATGCCCACCTGCGCACCGTGCAGGCCTCGCTCGGCGGCGGGCTCACCCGTATCATCGAGCGGGCAACCTATGAGGGCAGCGGCGGTCAGCTGGAGCAGTTTGGGCTGTACTTCGTGGACGGCGGACGCCACGTTGAGCATCGCCTGTTCATCGACCACAACGAGCCGCACACCCGCTCCGAGGTCGACTACCGCGGTGCCATCCAGGGCCAGGGCTCGCACTCGGTGTGGGTGGGCGATGTGCTCATCCGCAAGGAGGCCGAAGGCATCAACACCTACGAGGCCAACAAGAATCTGCTGCTCACCGAAGGCGCCCGTGCCGACTCGATCCCGAATCTGGAGATCGAGACCGGCGAGATCGAGGGTGCCGGGCACTCGTCCACGACGGGTCGCTTCGATGACGAGCAGTTGTTCTACCTGCGGTCCCGTGGCATCCCCGAGGACGAGGCCCGCCGCCTGGTCGTCCAGGGATTCTTCGTCGACATCGTGCGCCGGATCGGCGTGCCCGATGTCGAGGAGCGCCTGATGACCGCCGTCAACCGCGAACTCGACGCCATCGCGCCGGAAATCGGGGCGTGACGGTGAGCTTCGTTCCCGTGGCCGAGCTCGCCGAACTCGACGAGGGTCCGCTGGGCGTGGAGGTGGACCATTCCACCGAGGGCCCGTTGCCCGTGGTGCTCGTCCGGTTGCCCGATGGCGAGGTGCATGCGCTTCTCGACGAGTGCAGCCATGGGGCCGTGATGCTCTCCGAGGGCGATTTCGACCTCGAGGAGCACAACATCGAGTGTTACCTGCACGGCTCGCGTTTCGACATCTGCACCGGCGCCGCGCTCACGCCGCCCGCCACCGCGCCCATACCCGTCTATCCCGTGCGTGTCGAGGACGATCAGGTCTTCGTCGACGTCGAGAATCCCACAAAGGAGAACTGAACAGATGGCCACACTCGTCATCAAGGACCTACACGTCGACGTCGACACCGAGACCGGACCCAAGGAGATCCTCAAGGGGGTTGACCTGACCGTCGGCGACGGCGAGGTGCACGCGATCATGGGGCCGAATGGCTCCGGCAAGTCCACTCTCGCCTATTCGATCGCGGGTCACCCGAAGTACCACATCACCCAGGGTTCGGTGACCCTCGACGGAGTCGAGCTCTCCGCCCTGCCGGTGGACGAGCGGGCCAAGGCCGGGCTGTTCCTGGGCATGCAGTACCCGGTGGAGGTGCCCGGCGTGTCCATGGCGAACTTCCTGCGCACCGCCAAGACTGCGCTGGACGGCAAGGCCCCCAAGGTGCGCACCTGGCCCAAGCAGGTCAAGGAAGCGCTGGCCGCGATGGACCTGGACGGCGACTTCGCCGAGCGTTCGGTGAACGAGGGCTTCTCCGGTGGCGAGAAGAAGCGCGGCGAGATCGCCCAGATCGAGCTGCTCGACCCGAGCACGATCATCCTCGACGAGATCGACTCCGGGCTGGACATCGACGCGCTGAAGGTGGTGTCCAAGGGGGTGGAGGCCTTCTCCAACAAGCCCGGCAAGTCGGTGCTGCTCATCACGCACTACACGCGCATCCTGCGCTATGTGCACCCCGACAAGGTGCACGTCTTCGTGGACGGGCACGTGGCCGTCACCGGTGGCAGCGAACTCGCCGACAACCTGGAGGAGAAGGGCTATGAGCAGTATGTCGGCTGATTTCGACGTCGAAAGAATTCGCCAGGACTTTCCGATCCTGAATCGCCAGATCAACGGATATCCCTTGGTCTACCTGGACTCGTCCAACACCTCGCAGAAGCCGCAGGTGGTCATCGACACGGTGACCGAGCACTATGCGCAGCACAATGCGAATGTCGCCCGGGCAATGCACCACCTGGGGGCAGAGGCCACCCTGGCCTTCGAGGGTGCCCGGGAGAAGATCGCCAACTTCGTGGGGGCAGCTGGACCCGAGGAGATCATCTTCACGAAGAACTCCTCCGAGGCCCTCAACCTTGCCGCGAACACTGTGGGTGCCCGGCTGGGGCCTGGCGATGAGGTGGTCGTCTCCGTGCTGGAGCACCACTCCAATCTCGTGCCGTGGCAGCTGGTCTGCCAGCGCACAGGTGCCACGCTGCGCTGGTTCGACATCGACGAAGAGGGTCGCCTCGATCTGGACGCAGCCGCGCGCGAGGGCCTGATCAATGAGCACACCAAGGTGGTCTCGATCGCCTGGGTCTCCAATGTGCTCGGCACCATCAACCCGGTGCGCAAGATCGCCGATCAGGCGCATGCCGTGGGTGCGGTCTTCGTGGTGGACGCCTCTCAGGGCGTCCCTCACCTGCCCACCGATGTCACTGCGCTGGGTGCCGATCTGCTGGCCTTCACCGGCCACAAGATGCTGGGCCCGACCGGCATCGGCGTGCTGTGGGGCCGCAAGGACCTGCTCGAGGAACTGCCGCCCTTCCTCGGTGGCGGCGAGATGATCGGCGAGGTCACCATGTCGGGTGCCACCTGGGCCGAGGTGCCGCACAAATTCGAGGCCGGTACCCAGCCCATTGCCGAGGCCATCGGGCTGGGTACGGCTGTCGACTACTTGCAGCGCATCGGGATGGACGCCATCGCGGCGCACGATCACGAGATCACCGCCTACACGCTGGCCAGGATGGCGGATTTGGACTGGGTACACGTCCTCGGGCCCACCGAGGCCGTCGACCGGGGTTCCGCGATCGCATTCACGGTGGACCAGGTCCATCCGCACGATGTCATGCAGATGCTCGACTCCCGGGGTGTCGCCGTGCGCGGCGGTCATCACTGCGCCGAGCCGCTGCACAAGCGGCTGGGCATTCCCAGTTCTTCGCGGGTGTCCGGATATCTGTACACCACCAATGCCGAGATCGACGCCCTGTGCGATGCGATGGACTATGCTCACGGCTTCTTCACCGGAAGGACAGCGGCCAGGGCATGAATGTCGAGGAAATGTACCAGGACATCATCCTGGATCACTATCGGGAAAAGCATCACTGCGGTCTGCGCGATCCCTTCGAGGCGGAGGTCCATCACGTCAATCCGACCTGCGGTGACGAGATCACGCTGCGCGTCGACGTCGCCCTGGAAGACGATGTCATCAAGGACGTCAGCTATGTCGGAGACGGCTGTTCGATTTCCCAGGCGTCCACCTCGGTGATGACCGATCTGGTGATCGGCAAGACCGTTCCGGAGGCCATGGCCCTCTATGAGGAGTTCAAGGCGATGATGGAGAGCCAGGGCAAGATCGAACCAGATGAGGAAACCCTCGAGGACGGCATCGCCTTCGCAGGGGTTTCGCAGTTTCCGGGGCGTGTGAAGTGCGCCATGCTGGGCTGGTCCGCGTTGCGCGACGCGCTCGCAAGGGCCGGCGCCTCGATCGAGGGGGAGAAGTGAGTACGAGCGAATCCGAAGCAGCCAAGGACACCGAGGAGCGCCCCTCCGAGGCCGTGGAATCCGCCGAGGCCCAGGGCGACCAGGACAAGACACCGCACGAGGTGCCCACCGAGGAGCAGGTGCTCGAAGCCCTCAAGGATGTCGTCGACCCGGAGCTGATGGTCAATGTCGTCGATCTCGGACTGGTCTATGACGTGATCATCGACGAGGAGGCCAATGTCGTGATCGACATGACGCTCACCTCACCGGCCTGCCCGCTGACCGACCAGCTCGAATGGGGCACCCAGGCGGCTCTTGACCAGCTGGCCAATACTGTGACGATCAACTGGGTATGGATGCCGCCGTGGAGTCTGGAGCGGATCACCGATGACGGGCGCGAGCAGTTGCGCTACATCGGGTTCAACGTCTGATCCTCGGGGCAGGGCGCAGCCACGCTCGTGGGAGCGGGGGCAGGGCGCGACTCATTGCACCGATGAGTCGTTGGTTTGACGAGCCCGGGTGCGGCCTGTCCCCCACGCGACTTCTTGCGCGCGGCGGGGCATCGGGGGACAATGTCCGGCGGCCCACGTAGAGGCCGTCGAATCTGATGCGGCAGCACAGCATCACCAGAGCAGTACCAGGAGTGTCGTGATACAAGCCAGCGATCTTGAAGTGCGCGTGGGAGCGCGGCTGTTGCTCAGCCCGGTGAGCTTCCAGGTGATCGCCGGTGACAAGATCGGCGTGGTCGGACGCAATGGTGCGGGCAAGACCACGACCATGCGCATCCTGGCGGGGGAGGGTCAACCCGCCGGTGGTTCGGTGCGGCACTCGGGGCGGATCGGCTATCTGCCGCAGGATCCGCGCGAATCCGATCTGCAGGTCACCGCACGTCAGCGCATCATCTCCGCCAGGGGCCTGGACCGGATTTCCGAGGCGCTGCGCCGCTCCACCGAGGACATCGCCACCCTCTCCGGCGCCAAGCGCGAGAAGGCGATGAACGCCTACGACCGTGCCGAAGCGCAGTTCACCGCAGCCGGGGGATATGCCGCCGAGGCCGAGGCCGCGCGCATCGCGGCGAACCTGTCCCTGCCGGACAGGGTTCTCGCGCAGCCCCTGCACGAACTGTCGGGCGGTCAGCGACGTCGCGTGGAACTGGCCCGCATCCTGTTCAGCAATGCCGACACACTGCTGCTCGACGAGCCCACCAATCACCTGGATGCCGACTCGATCGTCTGGCTGCGCGAATTCATCAAGACCTTCCCCGGCGGGGTGATGATGATCTCGCACGCCACCGAGCTGCTCGAAGACACCGTGAGCAAGGTCTTCCACCTCGATGCGAACCGGTCCACGCTGGACATCTATTCGATGGGCTGGAAGCTCTACCTGGAGCAGCGTCAGGCCGACGAGAAACGCCGCCGCCGCGAACGGCAGAATGCAGAGCGCAAGGCTGCTCAGCTGATGACGCAGGCCGACAAGCTGCACGCCAAGGCCACCAAGGCCACCGCCGCCCAGAACATGGCGCGGCGTGCCGAGAAGCTGCTCGCCGCCACCGAGGGTCAGCGCGAGGAGGACAAGGTCGCCAGGATCGTCTTCCCCGAGCCCGCCCCCTGTGGACGCACACCGCTCAGCGGGCGGGACCTGTCGAAGATCTACGGCTCGCTGGAGGTGTTCACCGGCGTCGATCTGAACATCGACAAGGGCTCCCGCGTGGTGGTGCTCGGCCTCAACGGCGCCGGCAAGACCACCCTGCTGAGAGTGCTCTACGGTCTGGAGAAGCCCGACACCGGCGAGGTGCTGCCCGGCCACGGGCTCAAGCTGGGCTACTTCGCGCAGGAGCACGACATGCTGGACATGTCCCAGACAGTGCTGCAGAACATGCAGCATGCTGCGCCGCAGCTCAACGACACCGACGCCCGCAAGGTGCTCGGCAGTTTCCTGTTCACCGGCGACGACGACCACAAGCCGGCAGGGGTGCTGTCCGGTGGTGAGAAGACCCGTCTGGCGCTGGCGACGCTGGTGGTGAGCTCGGCCAATGTCCTGCTGCTGGACGAGCCGACCAACAATCTCGACCCGGCCAGCCGCGAGCAGGTGCTCGGCGCCATCCGCTCCTACAAGGGCGCCATCGTGCTCGTCACCCACGACGAGGGCGCCGTCGAGGCGCTGGAACCCGACAGGGTGCTGCTGCTGCCCGACGGCACCGAGGACATGTGGGACCATGACTACGCCGAACTGGTCTCGCTGGCCTGACCGGGCGGGTTCGCCCAGCGAGACCTGATGAGCGTGGCCCGCGGGAGCATCCAGGAGCGGTCGCTGAGTTCGAGGCCGCCGTGCGGGGGTACGAGGCTCAGGAACCAGGGACATGCCTCGTACTCGTGGGTACCCGTCCGGCATCGTCCCCACGGTGGAACCGGGGGACACTGGTCCTCGGGCTACGCACATCGGCACATCGGCGTCGTGAACCCGGACACTTGTTCCCCCGCTCGAGCGACTGAGCACACCTCAACCCACCGTGTGAGGCAGCCGATGGGACAACGTCATCGATCCCCACCGACATCCATTGGTGGCCCCGGTGCCATGGATCAACGCAATCGGTGCGAACAAGGGCTGCGTCAGTGAGGTACTTCCGGGGCTCGGAACAGGTCGACGCCGACCGAAACCTGGATTGTGGCGGCGACGGCATCCTCGGGGTGGGTGTGGAAGGCATTGGGGCCCATCGCCACCAGATCTCGAATCTGGTCCTGGCTGCAGTCGGCTGAGAACTCCACCAGTTCGTGGCCCGCAGGCGCGAATGTGGCGGCCGCCATCTGGGTGCCGAGGGTGTCCTGCTTTCCCGCCTGCACGTCGAGCAGACCCAACTCCTCGCGAAGGTTGGCCAGGTGGCGGCTGGTGGGGAAGACCACGACCAGCAGCCCGCCGGGGCGAAGCACCCGGGCGAATTCGGCGGCATTGCGCGGCGCGAAGACGCAGACCAGTGCGTCGAGCACCCCCGAGCAGATGGGAAGCCCTGCCCAGGTGTCGGCCACGATGGAGGCCAGACCGTGCTGGGCGGCACGCTTGGCTGCCGACACCGAGACATCGCTGGCCAGACCAACCAGCTCGGGATGCGCGTCGAGCACGCCGCTGAGATACCAGCCCGGCCCAGATCCCACCTCGGCCGCGAAGCCGGTGTCCGGCAGAGCCGCCACCAGCGCGTCCAAGATCGGCTGATAGACCCCGGAACCGAGGAAACGCTCCCGTGCCGCGATCATCTCCGCAGAGTCGGCATTGGCAGGTTCGGCCGCTGCCGCCAGATTGACGTAACCCTGCCGGGCGATGTCGAAGGAGTGTCGCCCAGTGCAGCGAAGGCTGGTGCCCTGCCTGGTCAGTGCCACATCGGGATTGCCGCGAGCTCGGCAGACCGGGCAGACCAGCAGGTTCGTCGCCGCGTCGAGGGCCGCAGGAATCCTCACAGTGCTGGTCCACTCACAGTGCTGGTCCACTCACAGCGCGGGGCCTCTCATCGGGTGCGTGCGCGCACGGCCTGTCCCGGCGTCACGGCGGACAGTCCTCACAGTGAACGCAGCATACCGCCGTCCACCGGCACCATGATGCCGGTGAGATAACTCGCGGCGCTGCTCATCATGAAGGCCGCAACCCGTCCGAACTCCTGGGGTGTGCCGAGCCGGAGCATCGGAATTCCGGCCCGGGCGGCGTCCTCGGCAGTCGGCTCGTGACCGAGCAGGTCGACCATGCGTCCGGTGGCAATATTGCCCGGAGCCAGCGCGAAGGCGCGTCCACCGGCAGGGGCGATCTCGTCGGCCAGCTGCTTGACCAGCATCGCCAACCCGGGGCGAAGGCCATTGCTCGGCGCCATGTTCGCCAGCGGCACCTTCGCCGACGTGGACAGCACGAACCCCAGGGTGGCGTTCGGGGTGACGGCAACCACAGCACGCGCGACCCGCAGCGCGGCCAGGAAGACCGAGTCGAAGGCATGGCACCACTGCTCGTCGCTGGTGCCCAGCACGGTGCCCTTGGGCGGGCCGCCCACCGAGACGAAAGCGCCATCGAGACGCTGCCAGGTGTGCAGTGCCAGATCGACCGCCGCCGACGCGGTGTCCGGATTGGCCAGGTCGGCGACGAGCATCACGGCGTTGTCGGGGCCGAGTTGCTCGCATGCGGTCTCCAGGGCCTCCGCGTTGCGGGCCACCAGCACGACCCGGGCTCCCTCGGCAACGAGTTGTTTCGCGGCGGCGAAGCCGAGGCCGCCGCTGGCCGCTGTGACGATGACGACGCTGTCAGACAATCCCAGATCCATGTCCCTCATCCTGCCGCACAATCCCACCGACCTGTAACGTTGCCCCGCGTGAACAGCGAAGAAACGCCGAACCAGGGCCGCGTCGCCCTGGTGACCGGAGCAAGCCGGGGAATCGGGGCCGCCATCGCACAACGGCTGCTCAACAACGGATACCGTGTCGCGGGCACCTCGCGCAGCGGCAAGGCACCCGAGGGAGTCCTCGGCATCGCCGCGGATGTCACCGACCAGACCCAGGTCGATGCGGCCTTCACCCAGGTGGAAGAGCAGTACGGCCCGGTCGAGGTCGTCGTCTCCAATGCCGGAATCACCCACGACACGCTGTTGGTGCGCATGAAGGACGAAGACTGGGATTCGGTCATCAGCACCAACCTCACCGGCGGATTCCTCGTGGTGAAGCGTGCGGCCAGGTCCATGATGCGCAGGCGCTTCGGGCGGATCGTGCTGATCGGCTCGGTTGTGGCCTCGCTCGGTTCCGCGGGTCAGGTGAACTATGCGGCGTCCAAGGCCGGACTGATCGGCATGGCACGCTCCGTGGCACGCGAGCTGGGTGCCCGTGGGGTCACCTGCAATGTCGTGGCACCGGGATTCATCGCCACCGAGATGACCGAGTCGCTCAGCGACGATCTCAAGGCCGAGTACCAGAAGCGCATTCCCGTGCAGCGTTTCGGCGAGGTGGATGATGTCGCCAACGCGGTGCAGTTCCTCTGCTCCGACGCCGCCAGCTATCTCACCGGGGCAGTGCTTCCGGTGGACGGCGGAATCGGCATGGGGCGTTAACTTCAATCTGTAATCCAGGAAAGGACATGAACTCGATGGGGATTCTCGACGGCAAGAAGATCGTGGTGACAGGCATCACCATGAACACCTCGATCGCCTACAAGGTGGCGGAGGTCGCCCAGCAGCAGGGCGCAGATGTCATCGTCACGGCCTTCGGTCGGGCAGCCAGCCTGTGCAGGCGCGTGGTCAAGCACCTCGACCCGGTGCCGGAGGTGCTGGAGCTCGACGCCACCAGCGAGGAGAGCCTTGCCGCCCTGCCCGGCGCGCTGCGCGAGAACGGCTTCGACCACGTCGACGGGCTGCTGCACTCCATCGCCTACGCCAATCCCAAGACTGCGCTCGGCGGCACCTTTCTCGCCACAGGCTGGGACGATGTGGCCACCAGCCTGCAGACCTCCAGCTACTCCTATGTCTCGCTCGCCATGGCCGTCCGCGAGCTGATGGGCTCCGGCTCCTCGGTGGTCGGTCTCACCTTCGACGCGACCATCAGCTGGCCCTCCTACGACTGGATGGGTGTGGCCAAGGCAGGGCTGGAGTCGGCCAACCGCTACCTGGCCCGCTACCTCGGCCCCGACGGCATCCGCTCCAACCTGGTCTCTGCCGGCCCCATCGACTCGCTGGCCAAGAAGGCAATCCCGGGCACCGAGATCCTCAACGACGCCTGGACAGATCGTGCCCCGCTCGGCTGGAACGCCAAGGACGCCACCCCGGTGGCCGGCGTGGTCTGCGCCCTGTTCAGCGATCTGTTCGCCGCCACCACCGGTGAGATCGTGCACGCCGACGGCGGCCTGTTCTCCACCGGCATCTGAGCCACGCCCGAGACCGGGACGGGTATCCGCGGCAGCAGCGCAAAGGGCCTTTCAGCTGCAGCGCGCACACCCACCCACCGCTTTCCGGTCCGCCGACCTCGGCGCGGCTGCGGGTTCAGCCCTCGGCAGGCCAGCTTGCGGCGGCACTGATGGCGTCCAGACACAGCTGGTTCAGGTCGTGCAGGTGCCGCTCACGGGTGAGCGCGGCATGAGAGTGCAGGGTCTCTGAGGTGGCATCCAGGCCTGCCTGACAGGCTTCCCGCCACAGCAGCGCCTTGTCCAGCAAGCCCTGGCAGGCCTGGGGGTAGGCCCTGCCCAGCACCACCGATGCTGCGCACCGGGGACGGCGCCCAGCCGGGGCGTCCAGTTCGCCGAGCTCGCGAGCAGCCACGAGCACCTGTTCGCTCAGTGCCCGGGCGGCCTCACCCGGTGTTGGGGGCGGCAGGGGGGCCTCTGCCCAGACCAACTGCCACTGCATCGCCGGGCCCACCGGACGGGGCAGCCATGCCACGCCGACACGCCGCGCCGCCACTACTGCGCCGCACTCCAGCGCCAGCTGATTGGTCTCCACAGGCCCCCGCAGACCGCCGAGCCTGCCAGGCCGGGGGAGCAGCAGAGTCCAGCGTTCGGCGGGCATCCGGTTGACGATCCGAGCGAGTGCCAGGCGTACCGGAGAGCCTGCATCCGCCGGCAGACCCAGCAACTGCTGCTCGTCCACCACATGATGCGGCCGCCCCGACGCACCGGTCTCAGTGGTGCGCAGCTGGGCCTCTGCCTGCGGAGCGCTGAGCAGCCCGGCGGCCATGGCATTGAGCACACTGGTCAGCCGCAGGCTCTCGATGACCGCATCTGGCATTGTGCCAGGTTAGCCGCACCAGGTGAGGTGCTCCTCGGGCTGTATGTTCTAGGTCATGGTGTCTGTGGTCGATCTCGAGGCTGTCAGTGTGCGCCGGGGCACGTCGATTCTGCTCGACAAGGTCAATTTCAGCGTTGAAGAGGGCGAACGCTGGGTGATCATCGGCCCCAACGGCGCCGGCAAGACCACCCTGCTGTCGTTGCTGTCCGCGCAATCCTTTCCCTCAGAGGGCAAGGTCAACCTGCTCGGCGAGACCATGGGCGCGGTTGACGTCTTCGAGCTGCGTCCCCGCATCGGGGTGTCCAGCTCGGCCATCGCGCACCGCATCCCGCACGCTGAGGCGGTGCGCGATGTCATCGTCTCGGCCTCCTATGCCGTGATGGGGCGTTGGCGGGAAACCTATGACGAGATGGATTTCGAGCGGGCCGGACAGCTCATGGCCCTGTTCAACGTGAGTCATCTCGCCGATCGCACCTTCGGCACCCTCAGCGAGGGCGAACGGAAGCGCGTCGAGATCGCCCGCGCCCTCATGACAGACCCTGAACTGCTGCTGCTGGACGAGCCGGGGGATGGTCTCGACCTGGCTGGCCGCGAGCATCTGGTCGGCACGCTGTCGGTGCTGTGCCAGAACGAGGACGCCCCGGCGATGGTGCTGGTCACCCACCACATCGAGGAGATCCCACCTGGCATCACCCACGCCATGCTGCTCGAGCACGGCAGGGTCTCGGCCAGCGGCCCCATCGAACAGGTGCTCACCGACGAGAACCTCACGGCCACCTTCGGGCTGCCGCTGGTGATTCGCCGCGACGACGATGGGCGATGGACGGCCAAGGCGGATCCACTCGGCTGACGGTGGACGCGCCACCCCGAGCTGGCCACGCTCGGTGAGGGCGCCAGCGGGTTCCCTGCCACGGAGCGATGGATTCTCGGGTGACACCTGGGCGCGAGCAGGGGCACGGGGAAATCCGGGCCTGGTTGCCTGGACCATCGGCCCACATCAGATGGCGAGCCTCTGGCCTTCCTCAGCTGGGCTTCGCATCCGCCTCTGCCTGGACGTGCGAGCCCTCTTCATGCCATTCCTCGGACTTGGATGAGTAGCGCCCGGCAATCACTCCGCAGGCGATCAGCTGGCTCATGTGGAAGATCATCAGTGGCAGCACCAACAGCGGCACGGTGGCCGGCGCGAACAACACAGATGCCATCGGCACGCCCGTGGCAAGGGATTTCTTCGTGCCGCAGAACTGGATGGCGATCTGGTCGCGCCGGTTGAAACCGAGCCAACGGGGTACCACCCAGGTGAGGACGAGCATGATTGCCAGCAGGATGAACAGCACCGGCAGCAGCCGGGCGACATCGCCGATCCCCACCGTCTTCCAGATGCCCTCGTTCATGCCCTCGCTGAAGGCCTGGTAGACCACCGCGATGATGGACAGCTGGTCGACCAGCTTCAGCTTGGGGTGACCCAGCACGAAGCCCTTTGTCCAACGTCGGGTCAGCTGACCCAGGATGAAGGGCAACAGCAGTTGTAGGAACAGGTTGACGATCGAACTCGGCTCGATGACCAGGCCTCCGGTGCTCATCACATACATGGCGAGCAGCGGCGTGAGGAAGACGCCCAGAATGTTCGACAGCGACGCCGACACGATTGCGCCGGCGACATTGCCGCGCGCGATCGAGGTGAAATTGATGGAGCTCTGCACCGTCGACGGCAGGATCGACAGCCACAGCACTCCCAAATAGATGTTGTGACTGATCGCGACGTGCAGCAGCGGTCGGGCAGCGAGCACGATCAACGGGAAGACGATGAAGGTGAAGGCAAGGATCGTGGAGTGCAGCCGCCAGTGCTTCAGGCCGTTGAGCGCCTCCTGGGGGGACAGTCGCACGCCGTAGAGATAGAAGAGCACGAAGATGAGTCCCGAGACGACCCACCGCAGAACCGGAACTCCCGAGCCTCCTACTGGCAATATCGACGCCAGGAGTGCCGCACAGATGATGGCCAACACGAAATAGTCGATGCGTATCCGCCGGTACCAGGGCTTGCCAGACTTCTCGGTTGTCACCACGACATTCTAAATGTCCGGCCTCTGGTCGCTAGCCTGGCCCCGTGGCGCGATTTGTGGAGATCTCCGACGCCGGTGACGAACGACTCACTGACTACGTCCGGCTCCGTGATGTCTCGCTGCGACGGCGCCTGGAGACTGAGCACGGTCTGTTCATCGCCGAGGGCGAGAAGATCATCCACCGCGCCTGGCAGGCTGGTTACCGGCCCAGGTCGCTGCTGCTCGCGCCACGTTGGGTGGATGGCCTGCGGGAACTGATAGATGCCAGCGACATCGATGTGTACCTGGTCGACGAGTCGATGGCCGAACGGATCACCGGTTTCCACGTGCACCGCGGAGCCCTCGGTTCCTTCGAACGGCAGCCTCCCCGGCCGATGTCTGCCCTGCTTGAGGCACGTCGCCTGGTGGTCTGCGAAGACATCGTGGACCACACCAATGTGGGCGCCATCATCCGGTGTGCCGCCGGGCTGGGCTGGGACGGTGTGCTGCTCGCACCCCGGGCTGCCGACCCGCTCTACAGGCGTGCCATCAAGACCGGGATGGGAGCGGTCTTCTCACTGCCCTGGGCCCGGATGGACGATTGGGCGCACGACCTGGATCGGCTCCGGGAAGGCGGGTTCACAGTGGCAGCGATGGCACTTCGTGACGACTCGCTGACACTCACTGAACTGGTGGGAAGGCTGCGCGAGCATCCAGGAAAACTGGCTCTGCTGATGGGCACCGAGGGCAGCGGGCTCAGCTCCCACTGGATCGGCCAGGCCGACGTGGTGGTGCGCATCCCGATGGCTCGGGGCATCGACTCACTCAATGTGGCCGCAGCGGCAGCCATCGCCTGCTATGCGCTGGCCGAATGAGGAACGAGGCCTCGACCGGCCAGCGCACGAGCACCCGCTCGACGGAAGATTTCAATCGATGAAGACTGAGCTGTTCCCCCGAGTATTGGATTCGAGCCGGACCTCCCGGCCCTCCCGGTGCCAGATGTCGACCCGGCGGTGCACATTGGTGAGTTCGTGCGGGGTGCCGAACTTGTAAACCAGTGCGGCCAGCGCTCTCTCCCCATCGTCATCGACATCAATGCACACCGAGCGGACATGGTCCCCTTCGACCTTGGTGCGCGGCCGGAGCCGGTAGATTTCTGAACGGGTCTCGTCGCAGGCAGTGGAGATCCAGTCGCTTGAGATCAGGGCCTCAACAGCTTCGACGAGGTCTGTTTCGCGATTGCGTATCAGTGTGGGCATGGCAGACTCCTTTGCCTTTAACCAATTGCAGCACTGATCGCACAGGAGTCGAAGGTTTTATTCCCGAAGAATCAAAGATATATCCCTGGGACGGCGAGACACCCTTGTCCACCCCTGATTTTTCGCTAGCGGCGAAGGTGGGCCCACACGAGGGTCGGCTCCGGGCGGCCGCTCAGGCCACCTCGCCGGCCGTGCGCTTCTTGTGGACGGGCCAGTCGTCGGGGTAGAGCGGCGCATAGTGCTCCTTCTCCTCGTCGAGTTTGCGTCGCGAACGGGTGGACAGCCGATCGCCGAAGACAGTCCCGTGCAGGTGGTCGGTCTCGTGCTGCAGGCAGCGAGCCAGCAGGCCGGTGCCCTCGATCCGGATGGACGCTCCGGTCTCGTCCTGGCCCTCGCAGATGGCGAAGTCGGGTCGTGACAGCGGCTGGTATGCCCCCGGCCAGCTCAGGCAGCCCTCCTCGGCGCTGACCAGCCGACGCGCCTTGCCCTCCGGCAGGGTCACCACGGGATTGCACACGACACCATGAACCAACTTGTCGTCGGCATCGGGGCAGTTGAAGACGAATATTGCGAAGTCCACATTGACCTGGGGGGCGGCCAATCCCACACCGTCGGCGGCGGCCATCGTCGCGAACATATCGGCAACGAGCTGGGCCAGTGCGTCATCGAAGACGGTCACCGGTCGCGTCTGCGAGCGCATGATGGGCTCATCCCAGCGGGTGATTCGAATCAGTTTCCCTGTGCGGGCCCACTCTGCCGGGCTCTTCATCCGTCGACCTCCTCAGCCAAGAGTGCGTGTCCGCACCTGTTCCAACTTATACTCGCGGCGTGGGCTGCGAAGTGGAAGTACCCGGCCCCTGGGCCGAGGCGATGACCCGATTCGGTGAGCATCTTGCCTTGGAGCGGCACAATTCGGCGCACACCGTGCGCGCCTATCTGAGTGATGTGGGTGAGCTCGCCCGCTTCTGCTCGGCACGTGGGACCACAACTCCAGCTGGCGTGAGCCTGGCGGATCTGCGCCGATGGCTCGGGGACCAACGAGCCAGCGGAGCGGCGCCCGCAACGCTGGCCCGGCGAACAGGTGCCGTGCGGACCTTCTTCGGTTGGGCCGACCACGAGGGCATCACCGAAGGAGATCCCGCGACTGCACTGCGCACCCCGAAATTGGGACGCCGACTGCCCGAAACGCTCAGCCGGGACGATGTCCGCGAGTTGATCGAGGCGGCGATGTGCCGTGCCGGGGAGGACGAGGATCCGCTGGCCCTGCGAGATGTCGCGATCCTCGAGGTGCTCTACGGCTCAGGAATCAGGGTGAGTGAGCTGTGCGGTCTCGATCTTGGCGATGTGGATTCCCAGCGAAGCCTTCTGCGGGTGCTGGGAAAGGGCGACAAACAGCGCAGTGTGCCCCTGGGCGTTCCGGGAATGCGTGCCGTGGAGCGCTGGCAGTTGGTGCGCGCCCGGTGCCTGGTTCCAGATTCGGGTGAGGCGCTGTTCCTCGGGGCCCGGGGCAGGCGGATCGATCCTCGAGTGGTGCGCCGGCTCGTGCACACCAGCCTGCGGGCCGTCCCGCAGGCACCGGATGTGGGCCCGCACGGGCTGCGCCATGCGATGGCCACCCATCTGCTGGAGGGTGGGGCGGACCTGCGCAGCGTGCAGGAGATGCTCGGTCATGCTTCGTTGGCGACCACGCAGATCTACACCCACGTGAGCGACGAGCGGCTGCGTGCCGCTTTCCGTCAGGCGCACCCACGGGCATAGCTGCTCCAGCAGCCGACAGGAATCGCTCCTGCCATGAGCGCGATGACGCGTCTCAACCGCCTCGGGCTTGGAGGTGTCCCCGGCAGCTGCATTCGCTGTGACACTGCTTGCGCGTCCATCCACGCCCCGGGATTCCTCCGCGAGGCATGCCAGTGCCAGGTTCGATGCGAATCACCCCAGATAGGGCGCAGGATTGACCGATATGCCCTGCTGATGCACCGAGTAGTGCAGATGGCAGCCGGTGGACAATCCCGTGGTGCCCACGAGGCCGACGATCTGCCCTGCGGAAACCTGCTGGCCGACCGTGACCATGCCTGTGCCGGCATCCGAGAGATGGCTGTACGAGGTGGCCAGCGCGGTCTGTCCATTGCTGCCGTGGTCGATCATCACCCGATTGCCGTATCCACCCATCGTTGCGGCATAACTCACAGTGCCCGCCCAGCTGGCCCGCACGGGGGTGCCGCAAGCAGCCCCGAAGTCGATACCGTCATGCAACTCGCTGGTGCCCCGCACCGGGTTGGTCCGGGGCCCGAAAGGCGAAGTGACAGGTGCGATGACCGGCATCACGGCGCCCGAGGGCGTGACTGTCTGCGCAGCATCGGAAGTGCTGCCGCCGGCTTGCGGAACCGGTGCTCGGCTCGGAACAGGACGTAACACGGTGCCATTGGGAACCAGCCTCACACGCTCCCGTGATCCGGAACCGAGCCAGTCCAGGGGATCGAGATAGTTGTCGCCCTCGATCAATCCCCAGTGCAGGCAGGCCTGTTCGCAGTGCCCCGGCAGCAGCCGCCCGATGGTGTCACCTGCCGAAACCCGCTGGTCCTTCGTCACGAGTGGGTCGACCGGCTGGTAGGTGGTGCGTCGCCCATCCGAATGGCGTACCGAGACGGAAGTGGTGCCAGCGATGGTGCCCACGAAGGACACGGTGCCGTCGGCGGCCGCGCGCACCGGATCACCGGCCGAGCCGCCCAGATCGACGCCGCGGTGCCCGGAGAGCCACCGCTTCAACGGGGGGTCGAAGGCCCGGACCACGGGTCCGTCGAGGGGCAGCACGCGAGGGGAGTCGGCCTGGGCGTTGCCGGGCAAGACGAGCATCGCAAGAACCGTGAGCAGGGCAAACGCAACCACTCGTGCCGCTCCGAACCTGGGCAGGATGGTGGCGAACGCGGGCTTGCTGGAGGTGCTCATGACTTGAGTTTCTGCATCCGGCCGGCGATTTTTCACGCGGCTCCGCGTCTGTGGATGAGCATGCTCCAGATCCACACGCCGGGTGAAACGGGCATTCCCCGGGCGGAACCAGCCGTGGCACGAGGAGTATCAGCTCGGCTGATTGCGCGTCCACACGCGTGGCACGTACACTTGGCGCCGCAGTCCGTGTCCACGGGCTGACTTCGCATGCGCTCAGCAGCCCAGCAGTGGGCTGCGGTGTCTCGATGATGGTCCTCGGCCTTGTCCGGGGCTTCGGGAGCCGGCGCATCAGGGGCCCGGGGCCACCCGGCGCCACGAACCATGAAAGGAGACGGCCATGGCCGTCGTCACCACCCGCCAGCTGCTCGAGAGCGGTGTCCACTTCGGGCATCAGACTCGCCGTTGGAACCCGAAGATGAAGCGCTACATCTTCAACGAGCGCAATGGCATCTACATCATCGATCTGCGCCAGTCCCTCGACTACATCGACAAGGCCTACGCCTATGTCAAGGAGACCGTCGCGCGCGGCGGTCAGGTGCTCTTCGTCGGCACCAAGAAGCAGGCCCAGGAGGCCGTCGCCGAGCAGGCATCCCGTGTCGGCATGCCCTATGTGAACCAGCGCTGGCTCGGTGGCATGCTCACCAACTTCCAGACCATCTCCAAGCGCATCGCCCGGCTCAAGGAGCTGGAGGCGATGGACCTGGAGACCGTCCAGCCCGGCGGATTCACCAAGAAGGAGCTGCTCGGTTTCTCCCGTGAGAAGGAGAAGCTGGCCAAGTCTCTCGGCGGCATCCGCGACATGACCAAGGTGCCGCAGGCGGTGTGGATCGTCGACACCAAGAAGGAGCACCTGGCCGTCGATGAGGCGCGCAAGCTGCACATCCCGGTGATCGCCGTCCTCGACACCAACTGCGATCCCGACGAGGTCGACTACCCGATCCCGGGCAACGACGACGCGATCCGCTCGGTCACGCTGCTCACCCGCATCATCGCCGACGCCTGCGCCGAGGGCCTGGTGGCCCGTTCCGACCAGGCGCAGTCCGACGGCACAGCCGCCGAGCCGATGCCCGATTGGGAGAAGGAACTGCTCGGAAACGCTGAGGGCGAGACCCCGGCCGAGGGTGATGCCAAGACGGCTACCGCTGGAGCCGCAGCTGCGCCTGCTGCCGACGCCACCGAGGCCGCGCCCGCTGCTGAAACTGCACCCGCTGCCGAAGCGGAGGCTGAGGTCGAGCCCGCCCCGGCCGCTGAGGCTGAAGCACCGGCTCCCAAGGCTGAGTAAGAACCACCCCCGAGCAAAGAGGAACGGACGCATACATGGCAATCAAAGCCGTTGATGTCAAGAAGCTGCGCGACGCCACCGGCGCCGGCATGATGGACGCCAAGAAGGCCCTCACCGAGGCCGACGGCGATTTCGAGAAGGCCGTCGACCTGCTGCGCGTCTCCGGCGCCGCGAAGGCCGCCAAGCGGGCCGATCGTGAGGCCACCAATGGTCTCGTCGCATCATCGGGCAATGCCCTCATCCAGCTGGCCTCCGAGACCGATTTCGTCGCGAAGAACGCCGAATTCGTCGCCCTCGGACAGGCCATCGCGAAGGCCGTCGATGAGGCGAAGGCCGATGACCTCGCCAGGTCCCTCGCGCTCACCCTCGATGACGGCAAGACCGTCGAGGCAGCGGTCAACGACCTGGTCGCCAAGATCGGGGAGAAGATCGAGCTGGCGCACGTGGCATACCTCGAGGGCCCCATCGACATCTACCTGCACAAGCGCAACCCCGACCTGCCTCCGCAGGTGGGCGTCGCAGTGGCCTATCAGGGCGATGCGCCGGAGTTCATGCACTCCGTGGCTCTGCAGATCGCCTCGATGAGCCCGACCTACCTGTCCCAGGACCAGGTGCCCCAGGATGTCCTCGACAAGGAGAAACTGATCGCCGAGGAGACCGCCCGCGAAGAAGGCAAACCCGACAAGATCATCCCCCGCATCGTCGAGGGACGTCTGAACGGCTTCTTCAAGGACGTCTGCCTGCTGGATCAGCCGAGCATCGCCGATGACAAGAAGAACATCGCGAAGCTCGCCAAGGAGAACGGCGTGACCATCACCAAGTTCGTGCGTTTCTCGGCGGGTGCCTGAGACATCGTCTGAACCGACGACTGACGGGCCGGGGGGGGGGCCGCGAGCGGCGGGGGGGGCGGGCGGGGGCGTGGCGTAGCCGGCCTGCGGGGAGCGGCCAGGGGGGGAGCGGCGCCCACCGGACCC
>NZ_JBDNTB010000013.1:0-49563 GCF_047719395.1 Propionibacterium sp. | reverse complement strand
GGCTTACCGGCGCGCAACCCTTGGGGCCACCCACCACGCTGGGCCCCCCCGCGGGCCCCCCATGATGTGGGCGTTGCCCCCGGGGCCCCCCGCCGCTAAACCGGCGGTTTCGCGGATTCCCGCCTTGAGCAGCACATCGCGATCGAAGCCGACGCCCTTCACGGTGCGGCCGTTGAAATCTGGGCCGAGACGACGGAATGCCTCGACATTGAGGTCGACGACGGCGATCGAATGACCGCGCTTCTCCATCACCCGAGCCAGGCTCGCCCCGACGCGCCCACAGCCCATGATCACAAAATGCACTCGAACCCCCGAATCCACACACCCGCACTAGAACACCCGCACTAGACCCCCTGCCCTGCACCCAAGGCGCAGCGCACGGAAGACCGGCACGAACGTGGTGATCTGCCGACGGTCTGCGCCGGCCTGCATACCGAGCTGCTCAGTGCGTTCCTAGCGTAGTCATCCCGAGGCTATTGGGAATCGAAGGTCCGGCGCGCCAGCTGCCCGGGCGGAGCCTTCCGCAAGCGCGATGGTTGGCAGCCAGGGTCTCGGCGTTAGTCTTGGCGGTCGTGAGCATCACCGATGCGGTCAAGCGCGTGATCGTCGGACGCCGCCTGGCAAGCGCACAGCTGGGTGAGACCCTGCTTCCGAAGCGTATCGCGCTTCCGATCTTCGCCTCCGACGCTTTGAGCTCGGTGGCCTATGCACCCGACGAGATCCTTGTCACCCTGTCTCTGGCCGGAATGGTGGGGTACGGTTTTTCGATCCCGATCGGGATCGCCGTGGGCGCCCTGATGCTCGTGGTCGTGGCCAGCTATCGCCAGACCGTGCACGCCTATCCCAACGGTGGCGGCACCTACGAGGTGGTCACCACCAATTTGGGGCCTACCGGGGGGCTGATGGTGGCCAGCTCGCTGCTGGTGGACTATGTGCTCACGGTGGCGGTGTCGGTGAGTTCGGGGGTGCAGAACGCCGAGGCCATGATGCCATTCATCCAGGGCCATGAGGGGATCGTGGCTGCCGTGGTGATCGTCTTCCTGATGACGGTCAACCTGCGGGGCCTGCGCGACTCGGGAGCCTTCTTCGCGGTACCCACCTATTTGTTCATCGCCGGTGTCGGCTGCATGGTCGTCTGGGGTTTGTTCCAGATGCTGGTGCTCGGTCATCCGCTTCGTGCCGAGACCGCCGGGTACACCGCCGTCGGGACGAGTTCCTACGACCCCTTGACGGGCTTCGCGATGATCGTGCTGCTGGCGCGCACCTTCTCCTCCGGCTGCGCCGCACTGACCGGCGTCGAGGCAATCAGCAATGGGGTGCCGAATTTCCGCAAGCCCAAGAGCAAGAATGCGGCGACGACGCTGCTGATGCTCGGTGTCATCGCTGTGAGCATGCTGCTGGGCATCCTCGCGATGGCCCGGATGACCGGCATCAAGATGATCGATCCGTCCAGCGGCTCCTACTTCGTGACACCTGACGGCCGGCACATCACGACCGGCGCCACCACGGTGATGGGCCAGCTGGGCAGGGCCGTCTTCGACCCGAGCTTCCCCTTCGGCTTCTACTTCCTCGTCACGATGACGATGGTGATCCTTTTCCTGGCGGCGAACACCGCCTTCAACGGTTTCCCGACGCTGGGATCGATCCTGTCCCGCGACGGCTGGCTGCCTCGCCAGCTGCACACCCGCGGCGATCGGCTGGCCTACTCCAACGGCATCATGACCCTGGCCGGCGGCGCCGTCGTCCTGGTGCTGGTGTTCAACGCCTCGGTCACCGCGCTCATCCAGATGTATGTGATCGGGGTGTTCATCTCGTTCACGCTGAGCCAGTACGGCATGATCAAGCACTGGACGCGTCATCTGACCACCGAGACCGATCGCGGTGCGCGCGCCGCCATGAAGCGCTCCAGGGTCATCAATGCCGTCGGCATGGTGATGACGGCATGTGTGCTCGTCATCGTGGTGCTCAGCAAGTTCCTGCACGGCGCCTGGCTGGCGATGCTGGCCATTGCCGTGCTGTTCATGATGATGCAGCAGATCCACCGGCACTACGACCAGGTGCGCGAGGAGACCTCGAATATCGATCCCTCCGATCTGGCGTTGCCGAGCAGGGTCCGCGCGGTCGTCATGGTGAACACCCTCAACAAGCCCACCGTGAAGGCGATCCAGTTCGCCAAGGCCACCCAGCCGAGCGAGCTGGTGGCCGTGACGGTGGCTGTCGATCCCGACGAGACGGCCGAGGTCATCGCCGAGTGGGAGGCCAATGACCTGTCGGTGCCGCTGCGCGTGATCGATTCGCCGTTCCGCCAGATCACCCAGCCCTTCCTGGACTATGTGCGCGCGATGGTCAGCGAGAATCCCCGCGACATCGTCTGCGTCTACATCCCCGAATACGTGGTGGGGCACTGGTGGGAGCAGATTCTGCACAACCAGACGGCCTTGATGATCCGCACCCGGCTGCACTTCATGAAGGGGGTCATGGTCACCTCGGTTCCGTACCAGCTGCGGTCCTCGAAGATTCTGATGGATCGCTATCGTGCCCGGGAGCGCGACAGGGCGCGGGCAGTGGTGAGGCGATGATCGGAACCGACATGGCTGCGCCCGGTGATGTGATCGGGCCGGTGGACATGGGTCCTGTGGCGCACGGTGGCCACTTCGTGGCCCGCTTCCAGGGACGCGTCATCTTCGTGCGTCACACGCTGCCCGGCGAGCAGGTGATGGTGCGGCTCACCGATGTCAGCCACGACCGCTTCTGGCGCGGGGACGCCACCCAGATCCTGCGGACCTCACCCGACCGGGTCGAGCCGCCCTGCCCGGTGGCCGGGGTCTGCGGAGGCTGCGACTTCCAGCACGTGACACCAGAAGCGCAACGCCGGCTCAAGGCCGATGTGGTCGCCGAGCAGCTGTCCAGGCTGGCCGGGATCGAGCGGGAGGTGTGCGTCGAGCCCTTGCCAGGCACCAGCGGCGATGGCCTGGGCTGGCGCACCCGGATGCGCTATCGCGTGCACGATGGGCGTGCCGGACTGCTGGCCCACCGAAGCGCGCACATCGTGGCGCTGCCGGAGGGCGGCTGCCGGATCGCCGATCCCCGGGGGCCTCACGACGAGGCGCTGCAGGCCTATTGCGCCGACGCCGGTGAGGAGATCCTCGTGACGACCGCCTCCTCCGGGGCGAGCGTGTTCAGCGACGGGCGCGTCCTCGCCGGTGAGGAGATCGTGCGGGAACAGGCCGGTGGACATGACTTCCAGGTGAGGGCCGACGGCTTCTGGCAGGTGCATCCGGGCGCGGCATCGACCTTCAGCCGTGTGGTCGCGGACTCTCTCGAACCTGAGCCAGGGGAGGTGGCCCTGGATCTGTACTGCGGTGTCGGCGTGTTCGCCGCCGTACTGGTGGATGCGGGCTGCCGGGTGCACGGCGTGGAGGCCGACAGACAGGCCATTTCGTGGGCCCGGCGAAATGTGCCGGCCGCGCATTTCGTCGTCGCACGGGTGGAGAGGGCCTTTCATGCGCTGCCGCACCGAGCGGACCTGGTGGTGCTCGATCCGCCGCGCACCGGCGCGGGGAAGCGGGTCGTGGCGGCCATCGCTGCGCTGCGGCCCCGCAGGATCGGCTATGTGGCCTGCGATCCGGCAGCGCTGGCCAGGGATCTGAAGGCCTTCGCCCGGGCCGGCTACCGGCTGAACTCGTTGCGGGTCTTCGATGCCTTCCCCATGACCCATCACATGGAGTGCATCGCGATAGTGGAAGCATCCGGGACGTGATTCCTGGCGTTGACCAGGGGCACCTTCAGGCGGGCTGGGTGATGGCAGCTTTCGCCCGTTCGCCGGACTGGCCGAGCCAGTAGGTGCGGGTGTATCCGTCCTCGACATCGGTGATGTCGACGTGCACGATGCCATTCGGGTCGACGGTGTACACCTCGCGCACCACCGGAAAGTCATCGGCGCGCCGCAGCGGTACCTGGGCGAGATCCTCCACATCGCGCAACGCCGGGTCGAAGGGGAACAGCACCAGGCCGAGAGGGGCGATGTCGCCGACCGGTTGGCCATCGCGATCCAGGTCGGAGTGCTCCGCGAAGCGGAACCAGCCGACGTTGTGAACCGGCCGGTAGCGCCGCTCGATCCGTATGTCGCCCGCCGCCGGAAGGACTTCGTGACGGGAGACGATGGGATCGAAGACCACCCGGCGCCCGCCGTCCCATTCCCGGAACACCCCGAAACCCCGGGAGAGCTGATCGGTGATGGTGTAGCCGCTGCTCGGGTCGGCGGCGATGGCCAGGCCGATCGCCGTGGACGCTGCCGGATAGGGCGCGCGATGCACGCGGCGCCCGAAGCGGGCGCGCAACATCCGCGGCACGATGGGCAGTGAACTCGCTCCGCCTGCGACGTAAATTCCGGCCAGACCGGACAGTGCGCCATCGGTGTCGTCGTCGAGCAGTTTGGAGACCACCGCGATGCTGCGTTCCACCAGTGGTTCCGCGGCCTGGTAGAAGTCGTCAACCAGGATCTGGACGATCGATTCATCGACGTCCAGGGTGATCTTGCGGGTCTGCGGGGTCAGGGCCTCCTTGGCCTGGCGGGCCTGCTCGCGCAAGGCCTGCTCGGCGTCCGGTGAGAGCGTCCCCTCGTCGATGCCGGCAGCCTCGAGGCACATGTCCTTCAGGATCTCGTCGAAGTCGTCCCCGCCCAGCCGGTTGATGCCGGCGGAATCCAGTACCTCGTGGGCGTGCTGGCGCACTTCCACCAGCGAGGCGTCGAAGGTGCCACCGCCCAGGTCGAAGACGACGATCTGCGTGCGGTTGGAGGTGACCGTGCGTCCCTGCCGGTGGGTGTATTCGAAACCGGCGGCCGACGGCTCGTTCATCATGGCAACCACCGGGAACCCGGCCCGCTGGAAGGCCTCGAGCGTCATGACGCGCTGCGCGCTGGTGGCATGGGCGGGAACCGCGACCACTGCGCTCTCGATCTCGTCTCCGGCCAGCAGATCGGCAATGGTGGACTCCTCCGCCAAGGCAGTGCGCAGGCTGCTCAGGAAACCCACCAGCACGTCCATCAGGCGAACCCTGACACTCTCGCTCTCGATCTCGGTGTCGTTTGAGACGTCCGGCGCAGCGAGGGCCCGCTTGAAGGAATGAAATCGCACCCCCGGGCGGTCATCCATGGCCGCCGTCCCGAAGTCCCAGGTCTCATCGGGGCGAAGCGCCGCGACGCTGGGAAAGTAGTCGAGCGAATCACCCAGCCGGTCGAAGAAACTCACGACCGGGTAGTTTCCCCGGTCGGCGAATGAGACCACCGTCCGAGTCGTGCCGAAGTCGACTCCCACATACATGACCACAGCCTAGACATTCTGTGAATGCGGTGTGGTGGGGGCCACCACGTGCCGTTGGATGGGCGGATTCGTTCGCGACGAAGCATCCGCTGGCGCGCTACCTTGATGTCCAGAGGTGCCATGTCCAGATATGGCCAAGCGACCGCGCCGATCGCCGGTTGTTGGGATAATCGTCCGCGGTGCCAGCCGTGGCCCAGGGAAGGAATGCGATGACCGTCAACAGCTTCGGTGCCCAGTCAGAATTGGCGGTGGGGGACAGCCGCTATCAGATTTTCCGATTGGACGCCGTGCCGGGCTCAGGCTCTCTGCCGTACAGCCTGAAAGTACTTCTGGAGAACCTGCTCCGCCACGAGGACGGCGCCAACATCACCGCGGATGACATCAAGGCGCTGGCCGGCTGGGACCCCTCGGCGCAGCCCAACCATGAGATCCAGTACACGCCGGCCCGCGTGATCATGCAGGACTTCACCGGTGTTCCCTGCATCGTCGATCTCGCCACGATGCGCGAGGCGATGGCTGATCTGGGCGGTGATCCAGCAGGCATCAATCCCCTGAGCCCATCGCAGCTGGTCATCGACCACTCCGTCATCGCCGAGAAATTCGGCACGCCCGAGGCGCTGCACGCAAACACCGACATCGAATACCACCGCAATCGCGAGCGCTACCAGTTCCTGCGCTGGGGCCAGACGGCATTCGACGACTTCAAGGTGGTTCCGCCGGGCACCGGCATCGTGCACCAGGTGAACATCGAGTATCTGGCCCAGGTGGTCTACTCCCGTGAGGTCGGTGGCGTGCTGCAGGCCTACCCCGACACCTGTGTGGGCACCGACTCCCACACCACCATGGTCAACGGCCTGGGCGTGGTCGGCTGGGGCGTCGGCGGTATCGAGGCGGAGTGCGCCATGCTCGGCCAGCCGGTGAGCATGCTCATCCCGCGCGTGGTCGGATTCAAGCTGTCCGGTCAGCTTCCCGAGGGCACCACCGCCACCGACCTGGTGCTCACCATCACCCAGATGCTGCGTGCGCACAAGGTGGTCGGCAAGTTCGTGGAGTTCTACGGGCCAGGTATGGCCGAGGTGCCCGTCGCGAACCGCGCCACCATCGGCAATATGAGCCCCGAGTACGGCTCGACCATCGCCGTGTTCCCCGTCGACGACAAGACCCTCGACTACCTTCGGCTCACTGGGCGCAGCGACCAGCAGATCGCCCTTGTCGAGAGCTACGCGAAGGAACAGGGCCTGTGGCACGATGCCGCACACGAGGCCAAGTACTCCGAGTACCTCGAATTGGATCTGTCGACCGTGCGTCCCTCGATCGCCGGCCCGAAGCGTCCCCAGGACAGGATCGCCCTGGACGAGGCGAAGCAGATCTTCGAGCGCGACGTGAAGAACTATGTCAGCGACGCCACCACTCCCGCGGAGGTGGAATTCGACGGTGAGCAGGTGACCCTCGACAACGGCGCTGTCGGCATCGCGGCCATCACCTCATGCACCAACACTTCCAATCCGAGCGTCATGGTTGCAGCAGGCCTGCTCGCCAAGAAGGCCGTGGAACACGGTCTCACGCGCAAACCGTGGGTGAAGACCTCGCTGGCCCCCGGCTCCCAGGTGGTCACCGACTACCTGGGCAAGGCCGGTCTGCTGGAGCCGCTCGCCGCTCTGGACTTCGACATCGTCGGCTATGGATGCACGACCTGCATCGGCAACTCCGGTCCGCTCATCCCGCAGGTGAGTGGTGCCGCCGAGGACAACGACCTGGCGATCACTTCCGTGCTGTCCGGCAACCGCAACTTCGAAGGCCGGATCAACCCCGACGTGAAGATGAACTATCTGGCCTCGCCACCCCTGGTGGTGGCCTATGCACTGGCCGGCAGCATGGACCTGGACATCGTCAACTCGCCCCTTGGCGTGGACAAGGACGGCAAGGACGTCTACCTGGCGGACCTGTGGCCCACCCCTGCCGAGGTGGACGAGGTCATTTCGGACAGCATGAACGCCGAGATGTACCGCACCAGCTATGCCGATGTCTTCACCGGCGACGAGCGCTGGCGCAATCTGGAGACCCCCTCCGGTGCGGTGTTCAGCTGGGACGACAACTCCACCTATGTGCGCAAGCCTCCCTACTTCGAGGGCATGAAGCACTCCGCCGATCCGGTATCCGACGTGCTGGATGCCCGGGTGCTGCTCAAGCTCGGTGATTCGGTGACCACCGATCACATCTCCCCGGCCGGCGCCATCAAGGTCGACTCGCCTGCGGGCCACTACCTCAAGGAGCACGGCGTCCGTCCGCTGGACTTCAACTCCTACGGCTCCCGTCGTGGCAACCACGAGGTGATGATCCGTGGAACCTTCGCCAACATCAGGCTGCGCAATCTGCTCGCACCTGGCACCGAGGGTGGTTTCACAAGGGACTTCACCAAGCCCGATGGGCCCGTTACCACTGTCTACGAGGCCGCTCTCGATTACCGCGCGGAGGGTATTCCGCTGGTGGTGCTGGCCGGCAAGGAGTACGGCACCGGTTCCTCGCGCGACTGGGCTGCCAAGGGCACCATGCTGCTCGGCGTCAAGGCCGTCATCGCCGAGAGCTACGAGCGCATCCACCGCTCGAACCTGATCGGCATGGGCGTGCTGCCACTGCAGTTCCCGGCAGGCACCGGCGCCGACAGCCTTGGGCTCACCGGTGAGGAGACCTTCTCCATCAAGGGCCTCGCCCCCTTCAACGAGGACGTGACTCCCAAGACGGTCGAGGTCACTGCAGTGGCACCCGACGGGCACGAGACGAGCTTTGAAGCCGTGGTACGCATCGACACGCCAGGGGAGCGCAACTACTACGTCAACGGCGGCATCATGCAGTACGTGCTGAGGCGTCTGGCTGCGGCCTGAACCGAGGTTTCAGCCAGCCGAGGCGTTCGACGACGGGAGCAGTGGGTTCGTGTCCGTTGCTCCCGCCGTCTGTCCTTGGGCCGGTTCGTCCTTGTGGGACTGCGCTTTCGTTGCGTATACGCACCAGGATCGCAGTCCATCTTGGGTTGGCACCGCGAACCATTCCCGCCGCTGAATCCCGCCTCGCGGATATGTGAGCCCGTATCCGTTCTATGAACTGAGAAGGGCGCCGGGTCCCGTCCACGGGGTTGCGTCCCAGCATGGACGGCGACGACCCGGGCCCTACAATTGCCCCTATGGCGCTGCTCGACGAGATCAATGGGCCGGCGGACCTCAAGGCCCTGAAGCCGAGGAAGTTGCCCGCACTGGCCAAGGAGATCCGCCAGTTCCTCATCACGAATGTGGCATGTACCGGCGGGCATCTCGGCCCCAACCTCGGTGTCGTCGAACTGACGATGGCCATCCACCTGGCGTTTGATTCACCCTACGATCCGATCGTCTTCGACACCGGGCACCAGAGCTATGTGCACAAAATCCTCACCGGCCGTAAGGACCAGTTCAGTACGCTGCGGCAGAAGGACGGCCTGGCCGGTTATCCGAGCCGTGCGGAGTCCGAGCATGACTGGGTCGAGAATTCCCATGCGTCGGCCGGTCTGAGCTGGTCGGAGGGCATGGCCAAGGCCTTCCGGCTCACCGGCCAGCAGGACCGCACAGTCGTCACCGTCGTGGGGGATGGTGCGCTCACCGGCGGTATGACCTGGGAAGCGCTCAACAACATCGCGGTGGAACAAGACCTCAACATGGTCATCGTCGTCAACGACAACGGACGTTCCTACGCCCCCACCGTCGGTGGGCTGTCCAAGGAGCTCTCCGGATTCCGCACCGATCCCCGCTACGAGAAGACGCTCGACATCATCAAGGCCTCGGTGAATCGTGCGCCGCTGTTCGGCAAGCAGGCCTACGACCTGTTGCACGGCCTCAAGATCGGCCTGAAAGATGTGCTCGCTCCCCAGGGCCTCTTCGGAGATCTCGGTCTGAAGTACATCGGCCCGGTCGATGGGCATGACATCCAGGCACTGGTGACGGCCTTCAACCAGGCAAAGGGTTTCCACGGTCCCGTCATCGTGCACGCCATCACCGTGAAGGGCAAGGGTTTCTCCTTCGCCGAGAACCACGAGCAGGACCGCTTCCACGCCATCGGGCGGATCAATGAATTCACCGGCGAGCCACTCGAGGTCTCAGTGCAGGCCACCTGGACAGACGCCTTCGCCCAGGACATGGTCGAGGTCGGCGCCGAGCACCCCGAGGTGGTCGCCGTCACCGCAGCCATGCTGCATCCGGTGGGCCTGACGCGCTTCGCCGCCGCCTATCCCGAGCGAGTGTTCGACGTCGGCATCGCCGAACAGCACGCGATGGCTTCGTCTGCCGGCATGGCCCGCGCCGGGCTGCATCCGGTCTTCGCGCTCTATTCGACCTTTCTCAACCGGGCCTTCGACCAGATGCTGCTCGACGTGGGCATGCACCATCTCGGCGTCACCGTAGTCCTCGACCGGGCAGGGGTGACGGGCCCGGACGGACCGAGCCACGACGGCATCTGGGACACTTCGCTGGCAGGTATCGTGCCAGGGCTCCGGCTCGCTGCACCGCGGGACGCAGCGCGGCTCAATGATGCGCTCAGAACCGCCGTCGGCATCAACGACGCGCCCACGGTGATCCGCTACTCCAAGGGCAGGTTGCCCGACCAGATCGATGCGGTGGTCGGCGAGGACGGCTACGACCTGGTGCGCCGCGACGAGTCGAGTGATGTCCTCATCGTGGGCTACGGGCCGATGGTGGGTACTGCCCTCAAGGCCGCGGAGCGGCTCGCGAAGCAAGGTATCGGTGTCACGGTGGTTGATCCGCTATGGGCACTTCCGGTCAACCCGGCCCTGGTCAAGCTCGTGTCGAAGTTCGCTCTCGTGGTGACCATCGAGGACGGCCTGGTGGCCGGAGGACTGGGCTCGCATCTGCAGCAGGCCATGGACGACGCCGGGGTCTCGGTGCCGGTGCGGCTGTTCGGCGTGCCCCAGGAATACCTTCCGGTGGGTACCAGGGATGAATTGCTGGAAGAGGTCGCGCTCACTGCCAGGCAGATCGCCAGGTCGGTCACCGAGACCGCGCTCACATTGCTGCCCCAGCCTGCGCTGCCAGTCGAGGAGAACGACGAAATTCCCACCGCGCCAGCGATGAAGCCGCTGCCCCGCCGCGGTGCACCGGTGAGGCGTCACCACTGAGCGTGCGCGCCGCCGCTCGGGTGAACGCATCCTTCGGCATCGGCGTCAGGCCGTCGTCCACCTGCTAGGTCTTTCGCTCACCCACCAGGCCCTTCATCTGCTCATTCGGCCCGGAGCGCGGCACTCAGCACAGGGGACAGCAGAGTGCGCTGCCAGGGCCGCACGTCGTGCTCGGCGAGACGTTCAGAGATGGCCTGCGCGTCGACGGAGGGCAGCGGATCCCACACCAGGCGGCGCAGCGCATCGGGGGAGACCAAGTTCTCCGGTGGCATCGACAGTTCCGCTGCCAGTGCATTGGCCGCAGGACGCACCTGCTGCCAGTGCTTCCAGGCCTCAGGTCGGCTGCGTTGCCAACTGCGCGGCTGGGGTGGCCCATCATGGGCGACCTGCAGGCTCGGCAGATCGGCTGCCGGTAGTCCGGCAACCTCGTGGCACGCCTCCAGCCAGTGCTCCCGATAGCGCTTGGCGAGGCGATGGTGGAATCCCATCACCGTGTCCATCTCGCGTGGTCCGGGCACCTTGTGGTTGTCCTTGGTGATGGTGGCCGCGAGTTCGGTGATTGCCTTGTCCTGGACGATCTTGCCCGGTGCCTTGTCCAGGTCGAGAGCGAGCTGGTCCCGGTGTGTCCACAGGGCACGCACCAGCGCGAGACCGCGCCGCGAACGCACCGCATGAATGCCATTGGTGCGCCGCCAGGGCTCGACCCTGGGTGGCGCAGGGGTGCGGTAGACCTCGACCAGGTGGTCGAACTCCTGGTGAGCCCATTCCAGCTTGCCGGCCTTGTCGAGTTCTTCCTCGAGCAGATCGCGCAGTTCGACGAGCAGTTCCACATCGAGGGCGGCGTAGGCGATCCAGTCCTGGGGAAGGGGGCGGGTGGACCAGTCGGCGGCAGAGTGCTCCTTGAGCAGGTGCAATCCGAAGTACTTCTCCACCAGGGGGCCCAGTCCCACTCGCGGTAGGCCGAGCAGTCTGCCGGCCAATTCCGTGTCGAACAGGCTGGTGGGCCACAGGCCGTCCTCCACCAGGCAGGGCAGATCCTGGGTGGCGGCATGAATGATCCACTCCGCCGAACTCGTGGCCTCACGCAGGGCAGTGAAATCAGCGTCGGCACCCGGTGAGGGTTCGAAGGCTTCGGGGTCGATCAACCAGGTTCCGGCATCGGCACGGCGGAACTGCAGCAGGTAGGCCTTGGCGCTGTAGTGGAAGCTCTGAGCCCGCTCTGTGTCGATGGCCAGCGGCCCGGTGCCATCGCCGAGTTCGCGGATGCACTCACTGAGCGCCTCGGCGGTGTCCACGACGACGGGAAGGCCGTCACGGGGCATCGCGAGGATCGGCAGACCCGAATCCGGATCGATTCGTTGATCGGCGGTACGGGCATCAGTCATGACGAGAACCATTGTTCAACTGCTGGAGCGAGCTGCCCCCATTCCGGAAACCGAGTGGCGTGATGCCCTCGGGCAGCGGTGGAAGACCGGCCACCTGGCAGATGAGCTGCTGCCAGCCCTTGAGGTGCCTCTCGATGTCACCGGGTTCTTCGACCAGCGGCGTCCAACTCGTGCGGATCTCCACCTCGGCGCGATCAGGTTCGCTGTTCATGTCGCCGAAGAAGCGGCTCGAAACGACTGTCACTGTTCCTGCCGGGGCTGTGTAGCCGGCGTCGTGGTCGTCCAGGGCATCGGTGAACCAGCTCCATCCCACCTCGCCCAGCAGCGGGTCTGTCGCCATCTCCAGGTCGGTGTCGGCGCGCACCAGGCTCACCAGACGATGGGTTCCCTGCCAGGCATCCACGCCCGCCGGATCGTGCAGCAGGACCAGCCGGCCCGACCCGAGTTCTGCGTTCGTGGGGCCGAGCGTCACTTCGATCGCATAGCTGTAGGGCGCAATACGCTGCGGCGAGCCGATCTCCTCACAACGCAGATCGTGGCGCCAGGTGAACCGATCGATGCACTCGAGGATGCGAGCAAAGCGCTCGCGCACCGCAATCGCGTGTGGGTCGAGAGCCATGGCTCGACCCTAAGAGCAGAGAAGTTGTCTGGGGCGCAGGCTCGCCGGGATGCGGCACCATGCGCTGCCCGTACGAGCCATACCCCTTTGAATGATGCTGCCGGCCCGGATGCGCGCCTACTCATTCTCGGTGGGTTCCAATGTCAGGCAGATGGAATTGATGCAGTAGCGCTGATCGGTGGGCGTGTCGTAGCCCTCGCCCTCGAAGACATGGCCCAGATGGGAGCCACAGTTGGCGCAGCGGACTTCCGTTCGCCGCATGCCGAGCGAGTCATCGACGATGTATTGCACGCGATCCTCGGCAAGCGGAGCATAGAAGCTCGGCCAGCCGCAGTGCGAGGGAAACTTCTGATCGCTGCGGAACAGTTCTGCACCGCAGGCCCGGCACCGGTAAACACCCTTGGTGGTGGTGTCGGTGTACTCGCCCTGATAGGGCGCCTCGGTGCCTCCCCGCCGGAGCACCTGGTATTCCTGCGGGCCAAGTTCAGCCTGCCACTGCTCATCGCTCTTCAATCGTGCGTGTGCCAGGTGGGATTGTGGCTGGTCTGACATGACGACCTCCAGCTGTCGGCGTTCCAGCCAGCGTACGTCGGTGCTGCACTACCTCAAATGGCGAGCAGGCGCGTGTTGGAGGTGGTCATCACATCGCTGCCCAGGTGTTCTGCGGCCGGGGCGTCATCGAGCATGTCCATGGCGGCGAATGCATAGCGGGCCATCAGCAGGTCGACGATGTGTTCGTCGGCGCCGAGCGGTGCGCTCACCGCAACAGCTCCGGCGGCCAGCGCCTGCTCGGTGGCCAGGACATAGCGCTCGTCGGCGGTGAGGAAGAGGGCACCGACGGCGATTGCGCGGCGACCCTGCTCTCGCAGCGTTGCCATGGCTGCTCCCACCGACAGGCCCGAGCCGTCGACGGAGGCCACGGCAACGGGCAGCCTGTGGTGTGAACCCCACTGGCGTGCGCGGCGGGCCATCAAAGCTGAGCCACGGACATCGCCGCTGTCGGGTGCGCACAGGATCAGACCATCAAGCTCGAGTGCGTGGCAGGCGGACAGGGCGTTCCGCAGTCGAAGATCGAGGACATTGAGGAGCTCGGTGGCCGGCCCGATCGGGTGGGCGAGCGTGACATTGAGATCAGGATGATTCTTGCGGACCGCTTCGACCATGGCGATGGCTGCGGGATCGGCGTCCACCGCGTGGCTGAGGGCCAGCGGTGCGAACACGATCTCCTGCACGCCGCGCGCTGCGAGCGTGCTCACAACCTGAGGGCCGCTGGGCGGGCAGTGGTCGATGAATGCGAGATGAATTGAGAGTTCCTGACGCTGCATCTGCATCTGCTTGCGCAGCTTGTGAATCACCTCGACGACGCGAGGCTCGGAGGAACCTTCGGCCAACAGGACCAGTGCCGGTGCAGTCATCTGCATGCCCTTTCGTGGATCTTTCGTGATCTGCAGGGCGGCGCCGTTGCCGTTGATTGACTCCAACTGTCCGCCCTGGCGAAGCTCTTCGCAAGCCCCTTGTCCAGGATGTGACACTAAAAATCACATTTCGAGACACAAGAACTCTTGTCTGAGCATCTCAATAGTGGCTTCTCACGCGAGAATCTGTGGTACTTGGCCTAATAGGTAACAAAGACGTAACACTTCGTAACTTCTGTGCTATAAGCCACCGCTGATCAGGGTGTGGAGAAGTGCAACGGCATCCTGCCGTCATTCAGATCGGGCCGATATTCGGGTGCTGTCACGGGCTCGCCGTTGTGGGCATCGGCAGCCCATCGGGCCGGTCGGCTGTCAGACCAGCCACCCTGGGAGCCGGTATCGGCACGCATCACAAAGATTATCAGTCGTCCTTGCGGTCCACTCGTGCGCACCGGGTACATCGTCTCGTCCGCGGATTGACGCGTTGGGATGCCGGAGCGATGTCGCGAAGGCCGAGGCCTTCGGGCTCTGCGGTCGGCGGTCTTGTCCTCTCGGCCGCCTTCGGTGCCCTGGGTCTGGCGGTTGTCTCAGCTCGCGTTTATTATCGAACGCATGTTCGAACCTTCGAGAGTGGCGGCTGCCGCGTGGCCTTCGCCCGCGCAGGACTACACCAGCGAGCCGTTGGACTGGGTGGCCAGGCTGATCGCCCATCCTCCGGCGACCTTCATCGTCGCGGCAGGGGTGGACTGGCCCGAGAGGCAGATACAGGCCGGAGACGAGCTGATCGTGGATCGTTCCCTGGAGCCCCGCTCCGGGTTGCTGGTCATTGCGTCCAGCGGCGGGCAGCTGCGTCTGGGTGCGATGACCAGGGCCGGAAGGATCGTCGCCCCGAGCGGGTTTCTGGGTGAAGCGACAGTGTGGGGTGTGGCCGCCGCGATCGTGCACCGGACCGCCTGGTGAGCGCCGCGGCGTACGGGCTCGTGGACGTCTCCTCGATGTATGTGGCCTGCGAGCGGGTCTTCGACCCGTCCCTGGTCGGACGGCCGGTGGTGGTCCTGTCCAACAATGACGGGTGCGCGGTCGCACGGTCCGCCGAGGCGGTGGCCCTCGGGATTCCTCTCGGGCAGCCCTGGTACCAGATCAAGGCCGATCCCAGGCTCCGCGCGGTGGTGGCCCGGTCCTCCAACTACGAGCTGTACGGGGACATGTCCCGGCGCATGGTGGACGTGCTCGATTCGCTGTGCGCGCAGGTGATGCCCTACTCGATCGATGAGTCCTTCGTCCTGCTCGGCCCGGGGCGGGATCCCGGCATCGCCCACGCCATCCGGGACCGGCTGGACCGCTGGCTGGGGCTGCCCGTCCGGGTGGGGATCGGGCCCACCATGACACTCGCGAAACAGGCCCAGCACTGGACCAAGACCTCGCCTGGCCTCGGCGGGGTGCTGGACCTGACCGGCGCGAACCCCGGAGTCGTCTGGCGTGCCCTCAAGCGCACCCCCGTCGAGAACGTGTGGGGTGTGGGTCACAGACTCGCCCGCAGACTGTCACCCCGGAACATCGTCACCGCCGCCGATCTCGCGGCCGCCGACCCGGTCGTGCTGAGGCGTCAGCTGGGGGTTCCGGTCGCCCGCACTGCCCTGGAATTGGCCGGCACGCCGTGCATGGAGTGGCAGCCGGCTGCCCCCGCAGCGGGCCAGGTCATGTACTCCCGTATGTCCGGGCATCCCATCACCACACCGGCCGAGGTGCGGACCCTGCTGGGCGACTACGCGACAGCCCTGGCCCGCAGACTCCGGCGCCGGGGTCTGCTCGCCGGCCGGATCGAAACCTGGCTGGCCACCTCCCCGTTCCGCTCGGGCCTGGAGGTCGCCCGCCACACGCAGGCCCTCACCCCGCCGTCCGCGTCGACGCTTGCGATCGCTGCCGCCGCGCGCCACGTCGCCGACGCCCTGCCCTGCAGACAGTGGATCCGGGCCGGGATCACAGCCACCGCGCTCGTCCCCGACGGCACCCAGGACATGCTGCCCCTCGACGAACCCGACGACAGGGACCAGCACCTGGACACCGCCCTGGACACGATCACCACCCGCTGGGGGCAGACGGCCGTCACCCTCGGCCCGCCGCACCACCTCGGCATGCACCGCGACATGCTCTCCCCACGCTGGACCGCAGACCAGCCGCCCATCGCCCACTGATCCCCAGCCTCGGGAGCAGAGAGCAGGCGTCCGACCATTCGACGGCCGGATCGGCAGATGACCGGACAATGGTCGGAAACACAAAATGGGCACTCACGAATGAGTGCCCATCCCTGGTCCGGATACGGTGGGCGATACTGGGATCGAACCAGTGACCTCTTCGGTGTGAACGAAGCGCGCTACCGCTGCGCCAATCGCCCGCAGCGACGACAAGGCTAGCGCACAGGCGTCTGGGCCGCCAATCGTGGCGTGTGCAAGATGGTTGCGCGAGCTGTGGGGCTGTCCATGCTCCGTGTGCGTCCAATTTTGATGTGTAGGACGGAGCTCTTCTCGCTCCTCGTCACGGCGGTTGGTGCGCCCGTGAACCAGGCGGCAGAGGGGTGACAGGCAGCGTGATGCGGGCGAGGATCCCTCAAGTTGTGCCCCACAATGGGGTCCGCTAAGGTAGTTAACGCGCTTGAACGGGGGACCCCCTCCGGTACAGCAATGCGGACGTGGCTCAGTTGGTAGAGCATCACCTTGCCAAGGTGAGGGTCGCGGGTTCAAGTCCCGTCGTCCGCTCGGAGAGGCTTGAGCCCCATCCACCTGGCCACAAACCTTCGTGATGAGGCAACTCTTCAGATGGTGGAGTGGCCGAGAGGCGAGGCAGCGGACTGCAAATCCGTATACACGGGTTCAAATCCCGTCTCCACCTCGGGCGGCTGGCGCAGCGGTAGCGCGCTTCCCTGACACGGAAGAGGTCACTGGTTCAAACCCAGTGTCGCCCACGGGACCGAGGGTCCGGTTTTCAGATGTGAGTCTGATGGCCGGGCCCTTTTTCACAAGCACCCACGACTGCCATGTGCAGAGAGCCCCTGATTCGGCATCGGGCACAATTGGCGTCATCGATCACGCGCGGCCAGGTATGCCGCCCGAAAGGAAGATCATCGTGTCCTCAACAATCACCATAAATCGCGACGAACAGGCAGAACCGGTGGTGATCGAGGGCGCTACGACCGGGCTCGATCTGTTCGGCGATGATCGCTCGGTCGTGGCGATGAAGGTGAACGGAACCACGGTCGACCTCGCCGTCGAGGTGCATGAGGGAGACACAGTCGAGCCGGTGCTCTCCACCAGCGACGAGGGGCTGACGATCATCCGTCACTCGGCTGCCCATGTCACCGCGCAGGCGCTGCAGGATATCTATCCGCAAGCCCGGCTCGGTATCGGTCCTCCCATCACCGACGGCTTCTACTACGACTTCAAGACCGATCCGTTGTCACCCGAAGACCTCAAGGCCATCGAGAAGAAGATCAGCGCGATCATCAAGCAACGTCAGCGCTTCGTGCGCCGCGTGGTCACCGAGGAAGAGGCGAGGGCCGAAGAGGCCAACGAGCCTTACAAGCTGGAACTCATCACCGACAAGGGGCACCCTCGCGCCGATGACGGTTCTGATGTCGAGGTCGGCGGGGCGGAACTCACCGTCTATGACAATGTGCGCCGCGACGGCTCGGTGGCCTGGCGCGATCTGTGCCGTGGCCCGCACGTGCCGCACACGGGCTACATCCCCGCCGTGGCGCTCACCAAGACCAGTTCTGCCTACTGGCGTGGCGACCAGCACAACGACCAGCTGCAGCGCGTCTACGGCACCGCGTGGGCATCCCGCGATGACCTCAAGGCCTATCAGCACAGGCTGGCCGAGGCCGCGAAGCGCGACCATCGCAAACTGGGCGTCGAGCTCGACCTGTTCAGCTTCCCCGAGGAGATCGGGCCCGGCCTGGTGGTCTTCCACCCCAAGGGCGGCATCCTGCGTCACGAGATCGAGAGCTATATCGAGCAGAAGCACATGGAGGCCGGCTTCGAGTTCGTGCACACCCCTGAGATCTCCAAGGGTGGCCTGTTCCACACCTCGGGACACCTTCCTTACTATGCGGACACCATGTTCCCGCCGATGCTCGTCGACGAGGAGCGCGACGAAGAGGGAAATGTCACCCGGCAGGGTCAGGAGTACTACCTCAAGGCCATGAACTGCCCGATGCACAATCTCATCTTCCGCAGCCGCGGGCGGTCCTACCGGGAACTGCCGATGAGGCTGTTCGAGCTCGGTCACGACTACCGCTACGAGAAGTCTGGCGTGGTGCAGGGACTCACCCGGATGCGTGGCTTCACCCAGGACGACTCGCACACCTACTGCATGCCCGAGCAGGCCGGCGACGAGATCAAGATGCTGCTGAATTTGTTCCTCAACATCCTGCGCGACTTCGGGCTCAAGGAGTTCTACCTCGAGTTGTCCACCCGGGACGAGAATTCGAGCAAGTTCATCGGGTCCAACGAGGACTGGGCCGCGGCCACCGAGATCCTGCGCGAGGCCTGCGAGTCGACCGGTCTGGAACTCGTGCCCGATCCGGGCGGCGCAGCCTTCTACGGCCCCAAGGTCTCCGTCCAGGCCAAGGACGCACTGGGCCGCACCTGGCAGATGTCCACCGTGCAGTACGACTTCAACCAGCCGGAGCGCTTCGAGTTGGAGTACACCGCCGCCGACGGCAGCCATCAACGCCCGGTGATGATCCACTCGGCGAAACTCGGCAGTGTGGAGCGCTTCATCGGTGTGCTCACCGAGCACTACGCGGGTGCCTTCCCGGCCTGGCTCCACCCGGTGCAGGTGGTGGGCGTGCCGGTTGCGGGGGAGTTCACCGGCTATCTGGAGGAGATCTTCGAGAAGCTCAAGGCCCAGGGTGTACGTGTCGAGGTCGACGAATCCGACGACCGCATGCAGAAGAAGATCCGCAATGCGACCCGTCAGAAGGTGCCCTACATCCTCATCGCCGGCGAGAAGGATCGCGAGGCCGGCACGGTGAGCTTCCGCTTCCGCGACGGTTCCCAGGACAACGGCGTGCCGATCGATGAGGCCGTGACAAGGATCGTCGACCACATCCACTCCCGCAGCGCCGAGGATCCGACAGCGCCGCACCAGGAGTCCTGAGGTGGCTCGTAGCGGGCACACGCCCGTCGAGGTCGATTCTGGCGAAGACCTCGCGGGCGTGCCCGACAGCCTCCAGAGGTTGTGGACGCCCTATCGAATGGTCTACATCCAAGGGGAGAACAAGCCCCAGGATGCTGCGTCTGATGAGTGCCCTTTCTGCTGCGCCCCGCATCAGGATGATGAGCATGCGCTCATCGTGCGCCGGGGCCGGGAGGCCTTCGCCATATTGAATCTGTATCCCTACAACCCGGGCCACCTGCTGGTCTGTCCCTACCGGCACGTCAGCGGATATTGGGAGACCAGCGAGCAGGAAAGCACCGAGATCGCTACGCTGACCAAGCAGTCCCTGCAGGTGATCAGGCACGTCTCCCGCCCAGCGGGATTCAACCTGGGCATCAATCAGGGGTCCGTGGCCGGAGCGGGGATCGCGGCGCACCTCCACCAGCACATCGTGCCCAGGTGGCAGGGCGACGCCAATTTCCTTCCGGTCGTGGGCCGCACGAAGGCGCTGCCGCAACTGCTCTCGGACACCCGGGCGCTTTTCGCCCAGGCATGGGTGGAAGATTTCGGCCCCTCACAGGAGGACAACAATGCTTGAGCATCTCCGCTCCAGATGGACGAAGGTGCTGTCACCGGCGGCCGCGCGGCTGCTGAAGGCAAACATCACCCCCGACATGGTGACCTGGATCGGAACCATCGGGGTCGTCGTCGTCTCGCTGGTGTGCTTCCCCCGTGGCTGGCTGTGGCAGGGCACGCTCCTCCTGCTGGTCTTCATATTCTCCGACTCCCTCGACGGCATCATGGCCCGGATGTCCAAGACGAGTTCTTCATGGGGAGCATTCCTGGACAGCTGCCTGGACAGGATCGCCGACGGGGCGGTGATGGGTGGTCTCGCCCTCTACTACGTGGGCAAGGACTACAACACGCTGTGGGCCACCCTTGCCATCGTCGCACTGGTCTGCGGGCAGGTCACCAGTTACACGAAGGCCCGCGGCGAGTCCCTTGGATTCACGGTGGACGGCGGCCTGGCCGGGCGTTCCGATCGTCTGCTGGTGGGCCTGCTCGGCGCCTTCCTGACGGGTCTGAGCATCGGCTGGGCGCTGCCCGTCGCACTGATCGTGCTTGCCATCGCGGGAATCATCACCGTGGGGCAGCGGATGACGCTGGTGCGTGGTCAGGTCGTCGCCGACGCACACCAGGACGAGACGAAGTGAGCCGTCACCGACGATCACTGAACACGCTCGACGCCATGAAGATCGGGGCGCATCTGCCCCAATGGCTGTGGCGCCCGATCGGCCACATCGTTATCGCGGTGCTGGTGGCCAGGCGTCCCAGGCCGGTGCGTCAGCTGGCGATGAACTACGAGGTCGTCACCGGCGAGGCGCCTTCTCAGGCCGTCGTGCGCAAGGCCATGAAGTCGTGGCTGGAGAATGTGATGATCTCGCTCCAGCTCGGCAACTGGTCACCCCGGCGCATCCGTCGCAAGGTCATCGTCGACGATCCTCCTGCGTGGCAGCGGCTGAAGGATCTGTGCAGCCAGGGTGGTCTGGTCATCGCGCTGCCGCACATGGGCTGCTGGGATCTGGTCGGCGCCTATGGCGGATTGGAGGAACTGCCGGTCACCTCTGTGGCAGAGGCACTGCCCGATGGCCAGTTCGAGTATTTCCGGCTGCTGCGCGAGAAGCTGGGCATCAAGATCTACAGCACCGCGGAGCGTCATGTCTTCGAACTGCTGCGCGACGACCTCGACGAGGGCCGCCTGGTCAGTCTCGTCTCGGACCGTGACTTCGGGCGCCGCGGTGTGCCCGTGACATGGGATTTCGCCGCCGGTGCGATGGAACAGACGCTTCCTCCGGGGCCTGCGATGCTGGCACAGCAGGGCCCGCATCCCTTGATGGGCGCGGCAACCTATCTCGGTGAACATCGAAAACTGCACCTGGTGCTCGCCGGGCCCGTCGAGGTGGCCCCCGGCAGGCAGGGTCTGATCGACGCGAGCCAGTGGCTCACCGATTTCTTCGCCACACAGATCTGCGCCCATCCAACGGATTGGCACATGCTGCAGAGATTCTTCAAGGGAGTGACGCCATGAAGGTGGGCATCGTCTGCCCCTACTCGTTCTCCCGACCAGGTGGGGTGCAGAACCATGTGCTGGGCCTTGCCGGATGGCTGAAGGAGCAGGGGCACGAGATCTCGATCATCGCTCCCGGCCAGGCCAGCCCGGCGCTGCTGGCCGAGACAGGTCTCAAGCCTGCCGAGTTCGTCACCGCCGGGCGGGCGCTGCCGGTCAACTTCAATGGCTCGGTGGCGCGGATCAATTTCGGTGTCGGTCCGGCGCTCACGGTGAAGAAATGGCTCGATGAGGGGCATTTCGATGTCATCCATCTCCATGAGCCGGTGGCACCGACGATCTGCCTGCTGGCGCTGTATCTGACCGATTGCCCGGTGACTGCCACCTTTCACACCGCCACGCCCGCGGTGGGGGCGATCACCATCGCCAATCGGCTGCTGCCGAGGGTGGTCTCCCGCATTGACGCCTCGATCGCGGTGTCCAGCGAGGCAGCCGCGGTGGCCCAGCACCACCGCGGCGTGCATCCGGTGGTGATCGGCAACGGCATTCACATTGACGACTATCCGATCGCACCGGTCAGCGGGCGGTGGCGCGGTGGGGAGCACCCCAGACTCACCTTCTTGGGCCGGTACGACGAACCGCGCAAGGGGTTCGAAGTGCTCACCGCCGCCTTGCCGCTGGTGACAGCCCACTATCCGGATCTCGATGTCGTCGTGATCGGCAACGGCTCGTCCCGGTCGGTGGAGGGCGTCCGCTTCCTCGGCGGCCTGGACGACATGGCGCGAAACCGCTGGCTCGGGAGCAGCGATGTCTACATCGCCCCCCAGACCGGCCGGGAGAGCTTCGGTATCGTGCTGCTCGAGGCGATGGCCTGTGGTGCGCCGGTGGTGGCAGCCAATCTGCGCGCCTTCACCGAAGTACTCACCGACGATCAGGGCGTGGTGGGTCAGCAGTTTCAGATCGGCAACTCGGCCAGCGCATCGCGGGCGATCCTGCGCTCCCTGGCTGAGCCCCGTGATCTACGTCTGGAGCGCGGCCGGGCGCAGGCCGCCAGCTTCGACTGGTCGGTGATCGGGCCGCAGGTGGTCGCCATGTACGTGATTGCCCAGCAGAATTCTGCCCGGGAGCGGAACAAGGAGATCGGCCCGGCATGAATCGAAGTGCACAGGAATCCTCATCGCGCCCCCCGCTTCCTCAGATCTGCCGCTCTGGTTGCTGAACCCTGTCGTGGCGGCACAGTTGTCATAGCGGTGCAGGGGGGAGTCGCCTAGTCTGAGGTGGTGTCCGATCCTCAGCACAGCGGTCAGCCCGTGCAGGACAAGAGTTACGACACCGATGCCGTCGTCACTGTGCCCAATGTGCTGTCCGCGTTGCGGCTGGCAGGAGTGCCTGTCTTCCTCGTGCTCATCCTCATGCACCGCGATGTCGCGGCCATCGTGCTGCTGGCGTCCGCCAGTGCCACTGACTGGTTGGACGGGCGTCTGGCGCGGGGCCTGCACCAGGTGAGCAGGCTCGGCCAGATGCTCGACCCGGTGGCCGACCGGCTCTACATCGCGGCCACCGTGGTCGGGCTCGCCGCGCGTGGCATCATCCCGTGGTGGTTCCTGGCGGTGCTGATTGCCCGGGATGTGCTCATGCTCTGCCTTGTGCCAGCCCTGAAGACCGTCGGGTACACCAGCTTGCCAGTGCATTTCGTCGGCAAGGCGGCAACATTCTGTCTGCTGTACGCCCTGCCCCTGGTGCTGCTCGGCGCCGGCCCATGGTCCTGGTCGCCGGCGGCGCAGGTCGTGGGCTGGGCCTTCGCATTGTGGGGTGCCTTCTTGTACTGGTGGGCGGGTCTGCTCTATGCACGCCAGACCAGAATGCTGATGACCGTGCCGCGTTCGTCATAGCGTGCGTAGTCCCCGTCATGCATTCCTCCTGGGTACGGGAAGATTGAGTAGGCTGCCCGTGGGCCCGGTCCCACCGCCAGAGAGGAATTGCCATGGTCGACGTTCCACCAGATCTGCTGTTCAGCACCGAGCACGAGTGGGTTCGTCGCGCGGGTGCGACGGCCAGAGTGGGGATCACCGCGCATGCTGCGCATGCCATGGGCGACATCGTCTATGTCGCACTGCCGACGGTCGGCTCCCAGATCGTGGCAGGTGATGCCTGCGGGGAGCTGGAATCCACCAAGTCCGTCTCTGATCTGTACGCTCCGGTCACCGGCATCGTCAGCGCCGTGAACGAGGAACTCGCGGATTCCCCGGAGACCGTCAACGCCTCTCCCTACGATGAGGGATGGCTGTTCGACGTCGAGATGGCTGACGAGTCCGGTGTCGAGGCGCTGCTCGGCCCAGCAGCGTATGAGGAGCTCATCGCCCAGTGAGGGGCCGGTGGCTGAGGAAAGCACCTGAGAAGGTTCGCTGTAAGTCGGTAAGGTGACTGTGAGCGGCCAGAAATCTTTGGGAGAAGAGAGTTCGCACCATGATGGTTTGCGGTAAATGCGGTTTCAAGAACCCCGATGGAAGCAATTTCTGCGCCAACTGCGGGGTCCCCCTGGGGAGCCCTTCCGAGACCACTTCGGTGATCCCGGTCGTCGACGATGACATTCCCCGCTCCGAGATCAGTGCTGAGGACAGCGCTGCGGTCAGTGCACTGCCAGAGGGCAATGCACTGCTCATCGTGACCCGCGGCCCCGACGTGGGGGCCCGCTACTTGCTCGACCAGGAGCAGACCACCGCGGGCCGCAGCCCTGACTGCGACATCTTCCTCGACGACATCACGGTGTCACGGCACCATGCTCGTTTCGACATGCATGAAGATCGCATCACCATCACCGATCTGGGCAGCCTCAACGGAACCTATGTGAACCGGACGCTCGTGGACGGCTCTGCCGAACTCCGTCCTGGTGAAGAGGTCCAGATCGGCAAGTTCCGCATGGTCTTCTTCGTGAGCGCGCACGGGTTGCGCTGATGGCCCAGCCGACGCTGCGCAGCATCGGCCAGGTTCTCACCATTCTCAAGGCGGAATTCGCCGACGTCTCCATCTCCAAGATCAGGTTCCTTGAGAGTGAGGGCCTGGTGTCGCCTGAGCGCGCACCGTCGGGCTATCGCAAATACTCCGAGGCGGACATCGAGAGATTGCGCTACATCCTGCGCGCCCAGCGCGACCAGTACCTGCCGCTGAAAGTCATCCGGGAAAACCTCGAACGCATGGATGCCGGGGAGCAACCTGCCGCACCCGAACCGATTCCCCAACCGTCAGCTCAGCCTGCCGCGCAGCCAGTGCAGGCTGCGGTGCCACCGGGTGCAGGCCGGTCGGGGCGTCCGCTCAGACTGACCCGGCGTGAGTTGCTCAAGGGCTCCGGGCTGTCGGAGGCTCGCCTCATCGAATTGGAGCGTCAGCAACTGGTGATGCCTCGGCACAACTCCACCTATTACGGGCGCGAAGCCCTGATGATATGTATCGTGGCGAGGAAGCTGCAGGTCTACGGCATGGACACCCGGCACCTCAGGGCGATCAAACAGGCCGCCGAGCGGGAGGCGGGACTGGTGGAGCAGGGCGCCCAGCCATTCGTCCGGAACAATCCAGAGGCGGCGCAGCTGGTGAGCGAGCTCTGCCAGCTGGTGATTCACGCACACGCCGCCCTCATGTACACCATGCTGGAGCGCTGAAATAGGTTGGAACGCTGGGAGAGGTTGGTGCGTCGAGATGGCCAGACTTGAATTCGTCGGTTTGCGTGTCATGGAGTCCGGTGACCAGCCGGTGCTGCTGCTCCGCGAGACCGACAACACCAGGCTGCTGCCCGTATGGGTGGACGCGGTCGCTGCCGCGACGCTGCTGGGCGTCTCCGACGGGGACGAAGGGGGTTCGGCGCGCAGCTTCCAGCTGTTCGCCGAAATGGTCCGCGCCCTGCACCCGCACTCCCTCAGCGCCGAGATCTTCGGCTGGGAGGAGGGAGCCTTCTCCGCGCGTCTGTTCGTGGACGGCAAGGAGATCCCCGGACGGCTGTCCGACATCGTCGCCCTGTCCAGCGTGCTCGACTTCCCTCTGACCTGCTCCGACACACTGCTCACCGAGTTGGGTATCGAGGCCTTCGACCAGGACCCGGATGTCGTCGAGGAGTTCAAGAGCTTTCTGGACGAGGTCGATCCCGGGGACTTCGAGAAATGATCATGACGCGGGCGGCCACGATTGCCGGCAGCCCTTCGACGCACCGTGGTCTGCTGGTTGGTCACGCGGCGAATGGTGTCCGAGGCGGCGCCGATGAGCACGACACGTTGCCGATCGGGCCCGAATGTCGTTGCGCTGCACCCGGTCGGACGCTTACGGTCAGGATTGCAGCAGCGCACCTCCCCGGCTGCATCGACTGATGAAAGAGGCCAGCGTGACCGACCCAGCCTCACAGGCGGTGGCGAAGGCCACCTGTCAGGACGCCCTCTTCGAGGGTGATTTCGCCCGTGTCCCCGAAGACGCGGGTTTCCGGGGTCCCACCGCCAGCCGGGTCGCAGGCATCACCTATCGTCAGCTCGACTATTGGGCACGCACCGGCCTGGTCACCCCGGGCATCCGCTCCGCCGGTGGATCGGGCACCCAGCGGCTGTACTCCTTCCGTGACATCCTCATGCTCAAGGTGGTCAAGAGCCTGCTCGATGCAGGCATCTCGTTGCAGCAGATCCGCACGGCCGTGGACTACCTGCATGCCAGGGGAAATCAGGAGCTCGCCGGAGTCACCATCCTCAGCGACGGAGTCTCGGTCTACGAATGCACCTCCGAGCACGAGGTCTTCGACCTGTTGCGCGGTGGCCAGGGCATGTTCGCGATCGCCATCGACGGCGTCGTGCATGAGATCGAGGGTTCTCTCACGGAGCTTCCCAGCACGGAATTGGCCCGCGAGAATCCTGACGGGCGCCCGGCCGGTGATGGTCATGATGAATTGTCGATGGCTCGCCGCAAGCACACGCAGCAGTCGGCGTCCTGAGGCTGCTGCTCGCTAGACTCCTGACATGCGATGGCCCGGGAGCGCAACCGCCGAGGATCACAGACGCCCCTCTGGTCACGGGTTCAGTGAACGCCACATCGGGCCGAGCCCTGCGGATCAGCGCGCCATGCTGGACGATCTGGGGCTGGATTCCCTCGATCAGCTCGCCGATCTGGCAATGCCACCCCAGATCCGGATGGAGGGATCGCTGGATCTCCCCACACCGGGCAGTGAGCAGACCATCAAGTCTCGGCTCGCTGAACTTGCGGGGCTGAACCAGCCACACAGGGCGATGATCGGGATGGGCTATTACGGCACCGTGACACCTGCCGTGCTGCGGCGCCACATCCTGGAGAATGCCGGCTGGTACACCGCTTACACGCCCTACCAGCCCGAGATTTCCCAGGGCCGGCTCGAGGCGCTGCTCAACTTCCAGACCATGGTCGCCGAGCTGACGGCTCTGCCGATCGCCGGTTCGTCGCTGCTGGACGAGTCCACTGCGGTGGCCGAGGCGGTGGCCCTGGCGCATCGTGCCACCCGGGGGAAGGGGAACCGGGTCGTTGTCGACTCAGGTCTGCTTCCGCAGACCTTGGCAGTGCTTCGCACCAGGATGGATGCCCTCGGCCTGGAGATCGTGAGTACCGGGCAGCTCGACGACGCGGAAGCGCTGGCCGGGGCGTTCGCTGTGGTCGTCCAGACTCCCACCGTGGACGGGCGCATGCAGTCCACCGGTGAACTTGAAGCTGTGGCTGCGGCCGCGCACGAGGCGGGTGCCCTGGTCATTGCTGCGGCCGATCTGCTGGCCCTTGCACTGGTCGTGCCGCCTGGCCGGTGGGGTGTCGACATCGCAGTGGGCAGCACCCAGCGTCTCGGCGTGCCGCTGTTCTACGGCGGCCCGCATGCCGGCTACATCGCCGTGCGCAGCGAGCTGGCCCGCCAGTTGCCGGGACGCCTGGTGGGCGTCTCGAAGGACGCCGACGGTGCGGTGGCTTATCGGCTTGCGCTGCAGACCCGCGAACAGCACATCCGCCGGGAGAAGGCCACCTCCAACATCTGCACAGCCCAGGTGCTGCTCGCCGTCGTCGCGGGAATGTACGCGGTCTGGCACGGCCGCGAGGGGCTCCAGGCGATCGCGCGCCGGGTGCATGACCGGGCTCGACAGCTCGCTGGGGTGCTGGTGGCCGGTGGGCTGCAGCCTGTGCACGAGAACTTCTTCGACACCCTCACGGTTCCGGTGCCGGGCAGGGCCGACGAGGTGGTGTCCCGGGCACGCGAGCTGGGTGTGCACCTGCGCCGGGTGGACGCAGACACCGTGGGTGTGAGCATCGGTGAGGATGCCACAGAAGAAGACCTGAACCACGTCGTGATGGCATTCAGGTTTGCCAGCGCGAGGTCAGAGGAATCACCCGCTGACGAAGCCGAGCTGTGGGGGAGTCTGGGCGCCGACCGGCGCAGCGATGATTTTCTGGCCCATCCGGTGTTCACGAGCTACCACTCCGAGACCCGGATGATGCGCTATCTGCGAACCCTGCAGAATCGCGACTACGCGCTGGACACCGGGATGATCCCACTCGGCTCCTGCACCATGAAGCTCAACCCGGCGGTGGCACTGGAGGCCATCAGCCTGCCCGGTTTCGCCGATCTGCACCCCTTCGCACCAGATCAGGACGCCGAGGGCTACCGGATCCTGATCGACGAACTGTCCGGGTGGCTGGAGGCCATCAGCGGATACGCCGGCTGTTCCCTGCAGCCCAACTCGGGAGCGGCGGGCGAGTTCACCGGGCTGTCGGCGATCCGCGCGTACCACAACTCCCGCGGTGAGACCGAGCGCACGGTGTGCCTCATCCCGGCCTCGGCGCACGGTACCAATGCCGCATCGGCAGCCATGGCAGGGCTCGAGGTCGTCGTGGTGAGTTCCGCCGAGGACGGCCAGATCGACCTGGCCGATCTCGCCGCGAAACTGGAGCGCCATGCGGGTCGCGTCGCCGCGGCGATGATCACCTATCCGAGCACCCATGGCGCCTTCGAGGACACCGTCACCTCGCTGTGCGCCATGGTGCACGACGCCGGGGGGCAGGTGTACATCGATGGAGCCAACCTGAATGCCCTTGTCGGGCTGGCGCAGCCCGGGCGTTTCGGCGGAGATGTCAGCCACCTGAATCTGCACAAGACCTTCGCCATCCCGCACGGCGGTGGCGGCCCCGGCGTGGGCCCGGTAATGGTGGCCAACCACCTCATACCCTTCCTGCCCGGCCACCCGATGGCCCAGCCCGCCCAACTTTCCCAGCCTGCGGATCCGGCGATCACACGGGGCGGCGCCGTGGCCGGCGCACCCTACGGTTCGGCCGGGGTGCTGCCGATCAGCTATGCATACATCGCCCTGCTCGGCCCAGAGGGGATGCGCCGGGCATCCCAGGTGGCACTGCTCAACGCCAACTACATCGCCCATCGTCTCAGCAAGGCCTACCCGGTTCTCTACACGGGAAAACACGGCCTGGTCGCCCACGAGTGCATCCTGGACTGCCGTGAACTCACGAAGGTGTCCGGCATCAGCGCGGAGGACATCTCGAAAAGACTCATCGACTACAACTTCCATGCGCCCACGATGAGTTTCCCGGTACCGGGCACGCTCATGGTGGAACCCACCGAGAGCGAGGATCGCAGCGAACTGGACCGCTTCTGCGATGCGATGCTGGCGATTCGCGCAGAGATCGACGGCGTAGTCCAGGAGAGGTGGCCCGCCGATGACAATCCGCTTGTCAACGCGCCGCACACCCTGGCTCGGGTCAGCGCTGACGAATGGCCGCATCCCTACAGCCGGACCCTTGCGGGCTTCCCTGCGGGGCGCCGCACCGGGCCAGTCGAGGGTGGATCGGGCGACAAGTACTGGCCTGCGGCCGCCAGGATCGACGCAGCATACGGTGACCGTCATCTGATGTGCGCCTGCCCACCGCCAGATGCCTACGAGGTGTCGTGAGCGCACAGGATTCACTTCCGGCGTGGATCAGCCGATGGGCCACATGGGGCATCAACTGGCTGGGGAACCATCCGTGGGCCACGCACCTGGGCAGGGCCGGGCAACGCTTCACATACCGGTTGGGCAATGCATTCGCCGGCGCCATCACCTTCTTCTCCGTCGTGTCGTCAGTGCCGGTGCTGATGCTCGGCTTCAGCGCCCTGGGTTTCGTGCTCACCGTGCTGCGTCCCGATGTGATGCAGACCGTGCGTACTGTCGTGCAGGCGAATTTGACCACCGGCCCGGTACGCGACGCGGTGCTCGAATACCTGAACATCTACCTGTTCCACTGGCAGGGGGTGGGGATGGCGGGTCTGGCCATCGGGGCGTGGTCCGGCGCGGTGTGGATGCGAAATTTCAAGAGCGCCGTGCGGGCCATGTGGCGTCCTGAATTCGATCGGTTGGAGAAGAAGCGCTTCTGGCCTCTGGAGATGCTCATCAACCTGGGAATGATGTTGGCCCTGCTGGGCCTGGTGCTGATGGACTTCGCGCTCACCTCGTTGTTCGCACGATGGGGCAGAGGGCTCTTCTCATGGCCGCCGCTGACGGGACTCGGTGGCCTTGAATGGCTCGTGCGGGTGATCTCAGCGCTGGTGTCGATCGCGGGCGGCACGCTGATCCTATATCTCGTCTACACTGTGCTGCCGCAGGTGAAGGCCCCCAAGCGTGCAGTGTGGATCGGTAGTGGCATTGCCGCTGCGGTGGTCTGGGGACTCCAGACCACCGCGTCACAGCTGACCGTGGTCTTCTCCCGCAATCGCAGTGCTGCGGTGTGGGGTGCGTCCGTCATCGTGGCGCTGCTCTTCATGAACATCCTCGCCCGAGTGGTGCTGTTCATCGCCGCCTGGATCGCGACCGACAATCAACCGGCAGTTGCTCTGAAATGGAACAAGTTCGACGATCCGCTGCGCAATCGTGACGATGTGCTCGCGGTGGATGGTCACTGGGAGGCTGCCGACAAGCAGCGTGACGCGGCCAACGCGGCTCAAGCACCGACGGCGAGCACCAGCAGGTAGACCAGCCCGGTCATCTCGACCAGCGAGCCGAAGACGTCGCCGGTGACACCGTGCAGGCGCATCACGATGTGGCGCTGCCACGCGGCCTCGAAGCCCCAGGCTGCCAGGCAGGCGATGGCAGCGGCGATTCCGGTGTGTGGACCGAACAGCCACAGGCCGCTGACGACCGAGACCACGAGCACGGCCGCCATCACGACCGCCAGAGTGAAGGGGCTCGTCAGACCGGTGAACAGCGCTCCGAAGCCCTCCTTGCGGGCAGAGGGGACCCAGCGTCCCGATGCTGCCAGAGGCGCCACCCTGGCCACCATCGGCAGGGTCACCAGCACCCAGACGCCGTGCCAGCCGCCCAGATGCGGCGAGGCTGCGGCGGCGATCTCCAACGCGAGCACCAGGATGATGGCCGTGACACCCATGGGGCCGATGTCGGACTGCCGCATGATCTCCAGGGCCTGCTCGGCGGGCTTGCGCGAACCCAGCCCATCGGCGGTGTCGGCCAGGCCATCCAGATGCAGGCATCCGGTGGACATGGCAAGCACGGCCAATCCGGCGATCATCACGAGCGGCTGCCCGCCGTTCAACAGTGTCACGAGAGTTGCTGCCGCACCGGCCATCACACCCAATCCCAGTCCCACCAGCGGCATCGCGTGCAGCGCGCGCCGGGCGATGTCCGGGGTGATCTCCTCGACCACCGGGGCCGGCAGAATCGTGAACAGTCCCCATGCAGCCAGCGGACCCCAGGTGCGGCTCACGAGTGGGTCTCCTCGCTGGATTCAGGCTTCTCGGGTATCGGGGCGATGGGTCGGGTGCTCGTGGCCGGCAGGCTGAGAGCACGCCCTGCCACGCACAGCACCACCTCATCGCAGGCATCGGCGATGCTGGCATTGAGGATGCCGATCCGGTCGCGGAAGGCGCGCCCGGATGCGGTGGCCGGGACCACACCGGAGCCGACTTCGTTGGTCACCAGCATGACGCGTCGCTTCGTGCAGGCCACCGCAGCGGCCAGCTCGGCGACATACTGGTCGACCTTGTCAGAAGCGGCATCGGGATCGGACCAGAAGCCGGTCTCGTCGAGAATGCGGGTGAGCCACACGCCGAGGCAGTCCACCAGCACTGCGGGCCCGGGCGTGGTGAGCACAGAGGCGACATCGATGGTCTCGATGGTGTTCCAGCTCGACGGGCGCCGGGCGATGTGTGCGGCGATCCGCGCCATCCACTCCGGGTCATCCTCGTTGCGCGCCGAGGTGGCGACATAGTCGACCACCGATTCACCTCGCAGCAGTGATTCGGCGTGGCTGGACTTGCCGCTACGGGCGCCTCCGGTGACCAGCGTTCTCCGTGGCCGCCGTGGTGCCGCATCGACGGGTGTGGCTCCCAGTTCACGCAGCTGCCCGACCAGTGCCCAGGCTCGCGGGTCGTCGGGAATGTCGAGCCTCACCGTGGCCATCAGTGCTGTCCACCGGCGGGTTCCAGGGATTCGTGCTCGGATCCCACCCCGGCGGAGTCAAAAGTGGCCATCTCAGCCATGATCTTGGCCGCGGCGACCAGTATCGGCAGCGCGGTCACGGCTCCCGAACCTTCTCCCAGGCACAGGCCCAGCTGCAGGATGGGACGCAGGCCGAGGGCATCCAGCGCGATGCCGCATCCCGGCTCGGCGCCGCGATGCCCGGCAAACAGGTAGTCGCGCGCGGCAGGGCACAGCCGCACCGCGGCCAACGCCGCCGAGGCCGCAATGACACCATCGAGCACCACGGGAACACCGGCGGCTGCTCCGGCGAGCATGAATCCTGCCATGGCTGCATGCTCGGCGCCCCCGACGGCCGCGAGCACCCCGAGTGCGTCCAGCTGGCCGACATGGTTCACCTCGAGGCCACGAGAGATGACGTCGATCTTGCGGGCAAGCATCTCGTCGTCGGCGCCGGATCCGCGGCCGGTGACCAGCTCCACCGTGGAACCGGTGTAGGCGGCGATGAGGGCTGCCGCCGGCGTCGTGTTGGCGATGCCCAATTCCCCGGGCACCAGCGCGCGATGGCCGCTCGCCACCGCATCGCGCGCCGCGGTGATGCCGATCACCATGGCCTCGATGGCCTGCTCACGGAGCATCGCCGGGCCCTGCGACAGATCCGCGGTGCCCAGAACCACCGGGCAGTTGACCACCGACGATGATTCGGGCAGCGAGGTGAGCATTCCCACGTTGTAGATGCGCAGGTCGGCACCGGCATGGCGGGCGAGCACGCTCACCGCTGCACCGCCGGCCGCCATGTTCGCACCCATCTCGTAGGTGATCGCCTGCGGCCAGGGGGACACATGGTGGGCCTGCACACCGTGATCGCCGGCGAAGACGGCGACGAAGGCGGGTTCGGGCAACGGCGGGGGGCACTGACCGGTCACCGCGCACTGGCGCACGCCGAGATCCTCCAGCTCGCCGAGGGAATGCGGCGGCTTGGTGAGTTGGAGCTGGTAGTCCTCCGCGGCCTTCATCGCCTCCGCATCGATCGGCGCAATCGCGTCGATCGTCTCCTGCAAGATCTGGTTATGTGTCGCTGACAAGGGAGAACCTCGGTTCTTTGATGGGCTGCACGGGGCTCCGCGCAGTTGGTCCGACGGAATGAATTATCTCGGATCGCCCGGATGACCGGTCGGCCGGGAGAAGGCGGCGCAGACCGGACGGACGATCATGGGTGGGGGCGGCCAGCGCTGGAGGACAGTGCCATGGCCAGTGCCTGGGCGAACGCCATTGATGTCCCGCGTGAGCGAACGGCCAGCCGCAACCAGCTGGGCCCGAGCCCTGGGAAGCTCTCGCAGCCACGCACCGAGAAGCCCGCCGAGTGCAGTCTTTCGCGCAGCATGGCCGGCTCGGCGTCGCGCAGATCGGCGAGCACGAAGGGCGCCCGGGGGGAGTTCACGATCCTGATGCCGGAGCGCGTGAGGGATTCGGTGAAGTCGTCGCGGTCCTCGACGATCTGACGAGCCTGCTGCGCGGTCTCGGCCTGCGCTTCAGGGCTGCAGCACAGCTCGATGGCGTCCAGCGCCGGCGAAGCGACCGGCCAGGCCGGCTGCTGGGCGGTGAGCTGGGCCACCACACGGGCATCTCCCACCGCATATCCGGCGCGAATGCCGGGGATGCTCCACGTCTTGGTGAGCGAACGCACCACCAGCAGACCCTCCATCGAGCCCCCGATGAGTGACTCGGGTTCACCCGGCACCGCATCCATGAAAGCCTCGTCGACCACCACGATGCGCTCAGAGCGCAGCATTGAACGGATCGACTCGGCAGGATGCAGCACGCTGGTGGGATTGGTGGGGTTGCCGATCATCACCAGATCGGCGCGGGAGTCCACCATGACCGGATCGAAGCGAAAGCCCTGCTCGGGACGAAGAATCAGCCGCCCCACGCGATGCCCCGCGGTGCGAAGGGCGACCTCGGGCTCGGTGAATTGCGGATGCACCACCACAGCCCAGCGCGGCGTCACTGCGCGCGCCAGCAACCAGAAGGCCTCCGACGCCCCGGCGGTGAGGAGCACCTGGTCCGGGTTGACGCCGTGCCGGGCCGCCACTGCGTCGCGGGCCACGGTGGCATCGGGGTAGCGTCCCCAGGTGTTGGCGCGATGGGTCAGTTCGCCCACCAGCCACTGCGGGGGACGCTCGGCGTGCACATTGACCGCCAGATCCACAAGGCCCGACTCGATGTCCTGGTCCCCATGGTGACGCAGGTCGACTGCTGCCGGTAGGCCGGACGACTTCACGGCATCACCAGTGGTCAGACGCTTGGTGATTGCCCTGTGCGAGACAGCGGCCTGCCCGACGGCGAAGTCCGCGGCGGCCTGTGCGAAACGCTCTGCGAGCACCGGAGAGCTGGCCCAGTGAGTGTGCTGGTAGCTCGCCACCAGTGTCGCCGGGGTTCCTGGGGAGCTGACTCCAGGAAAGGTCAGCACGACCCCTTCGTCACACTCGCCGATCTGCCAGGCAGGTTCGAGCACGCCCTGTGCCTCGTCGGACAGCCCGGGCGCGGCCTCAGTGATCGTGCGATGGAACTCGTGGGCACGCACCACCTCACCCTTGTGGAACAGGAAACTGGCCTCAGCGGCGTGCGCCTCGTGATAGCCGATGGTCAACTGTGGCGACATCCGCGCATCGAGATCCACCGCACCCGCCATGGCCAGGCCGTCCAGGCTGCGGCACAGATAGAGCAACCCGGCGCACTCGGCGATGGTCGGCATCCCTTCAGCGCAACGCCGGCCGATCTCCTCGCGAAGGCTCGTGTTTCCCGCCAGAGCCTCGGCGTGCTCTTCCGGGAAACCGCCACCCAGGTACAGTCCGGCAGTTTCGGCAGGCAGGTGGGCATCCCCCAGCGGGTCGAAGGACTCCACGCGGGCACCCGTGGCGCGCAGCAACTCCTCGGTTTCGGTGTAGCGGAAGGTGAACGCCGGGCCGGCCGCCATGGCGATGACAGCTCCCTGTCCGACCGGGTGCACTTCGGCTGTCGGGTCCCAAGGATCCACCTGTTGGCCCGGGGCCTGAGCGGCCAGTGATCTCACGGCGTCGAGGTCCACATGGGCTGCGATCAGCTCACCAGCTGAGCGGACCACCTGTGCAGCATCCTCCGACTCGTCCGCGGTGATCAATCCGAGATGACGCGAACCGACTGAAACAGCCTTGTCAATGGGGATCACGCCGAGCACCGGCAAGCCCACCTGATCGCATCCGCGGGTGATCTCGTCGGCCACGAGGGGGCTCATCACCCGGTTCACAACCACACCGGCTACCCGAATCCGCGAGTCGTAGCTGGCCAGACCGTGGCAGACCGCGGCGGCCGTCCGTGAACCGTGCGAGGCGTCCACCACTACAACCACGGGCGCCTCGAGCAGGCGCGCCACATGGGCAGTCGAGCCGAAACCGGCCAGATCCTGAGAGCCATCGGGCCAGGCCCCGAGCTTGCCGTCGAACAGCCCCATGACGCCCTCGACGACGGCGATCTCGGCAGGCGCAGGTTCAGTCGCGCCGTGCAGGAACAGCGGCGCGATCCTCTCCTCGCCGCACAGGTAGGGGTCCAGATTGCGCCCGGGCCGCCCGCACGCCAGCGCGTGATAGCCGGGGTCGATGTAGTCGGGGCCCACCTTGAAACCGGCGACGATGTGCCCCCGGGCGCTCAGCGCAGCCATCAGGCCGATCGCAACGGTGGTCTTGCCCTGACCGGAGGAGGGCGCGGCCACGACCAGACGGGGAATGCGCGTGCTCACCACTCGATACCTGCCTGTCCGCGTTCTCCCTTGTCGAAGGGATGTTTGATCTTGTCCATCGAGGTCACCAGGTCGGCCGTGTCGATCAATTCCTGTGGACAGTGCCGTCCTGTGACCACGACGTGCTGGCAACCAGGGCGGCTTGCCAGTGTCTTGACCACCTCATCGACGTCGAGCCAGCCCTTGGCCAGCACATGGGCGAATTCGTCGAGAATGTAGAGCCGGTGGGTCTGGGCTGCCAGCTGGGCGCACACATGGTCCCAGCCTTCGCGGGCCATCGCCTCCTGGTCGGCACCCTCGGTGGAGTGCAGCCAAGTCCAGCCCGGTCCGAAGCACTGCCACTCCACCGGCCCGCCGACTCCGGTGGTCTCGTGGGCGAGATTCAGCTGCTCATAGGCCTTCTGCTCGCCAGCGTGCCACTTGCCGGACTTGATGAACTGGAACACACCGATCGACCAGCCTTGCGCCCAGCCGCGCAGTCCCGAACCGAAAGCTGCGGTGGATTTCCCCTTACCATCCCCGGTGTGCACGATGAGACGGGGCTGGTGCCGCAGCTGGGCAGTGGTGCTCACCTGGCAGCCTGCGGGGCAAGGGCCAACAGTGCATCGACGTCCAGATGCTCCTCGATGGCATCTGCCAGACGGGTGATCATGGTTTCGCGCCGTGCCGCATATCCGGGAGCTGACATGTCCGTACGCCAACCCGAACCGGTTTCGGCGGCGATCAGGCTCAGGAAGCGGCGGCGGAAGTCGTCATTTTCCAGGCTGCCGTGCAGCATGGTGCCGAAGCTGTTGCCGCTGCGCACGCCGTCGAGGAAGACTTCGCCGCCGTGCGGGGCGCACAGTCCGTGATGGATCTCGTAGCCGCGCACGTCCAGATCGTCGAACCGGTAGTGCGCAACCCGCACAGTCTTGGCAGCGTCGAAGCGCACGTCGACCGGCAGCACACCGAGCCCGGGGACGGTGCCGATGCGGGATTCCACCTCGTCGTCCATCTGTTCGGCCATCATCTCGTAGCCGCCGCAGATGCCCAGCACCGGGCGGCCCTGCGCGTGGCGGCGGTTCACGACGTCAGCGATGCCTCGCTCACGCAGCCAGGCAAGGTCACCGACTGTTGAGCGGCTGCCCGGCAGCACCACCAGATCGGCCCGTTCGCAGATAACCGCATCATCGGTCACCTGCACGTCGACGCCCGGCTCGGCGGCCAGCGCATCCACGTCGGTGGCATTGGAGATCCGTGGCAGATCGACGGCGGCCACAGTCAACTGGTTCGTGGGGCTCGTGGCGGCCTCTTCGCGCCGCCAGCGGTCCACCTGAAGGGCGTCCTCCCCGTCGATCCATACACCGGGCAGCCAGGGCAGCACCCCGAAACAGGGCATCGAGGTGCGCCGGGTGATCTCGTCCAGACCAGGGTCCAGAAGTTCCTGGTCGCCGCGGAAGCGGTTGATGACATAGCCGCGCAGCAGCGCCCGATCGGAGTTGTCGAGCAGTGCCCAGGTGCCATACAGGCTGGCCAGAATGCCGCCCCGGTCGATGTCTCCGATGATGATCGTAGGAATGTCGAAGCGCCTTGCCAGTCCCATGTTCACATAGTCGCCCCGGCGTAGGTTGATCTCCGCCGGGGAGCCAGCCCCCTCGCAGATCACCAACTCGTGGTCGGCGGCCAGCCGGGAGTAGGCGTCGAACGCCGCCTCGGCGAGCTGGCGCCGTCCGGTGGCGTATTCACCAGCCTCCAGCTCCCCGGCGGCCTCACCCATCAGCACGATGAAGGAGCGCCGATCGGTGCCGGGCTTGAGCAGCACCGGATTCATGGACGCCTCGGGGGTGACACCCGCGGCCGTGGCCTGAAGGTATTGGGCGCGCCCGATCTCCGCGCCGTCAGGACAGACCATGGAATTGTTCGACATGTTCTGCGCCTTGAAGGGCACCACGTCGACGCCGCGACGGGCGAGCACGCGGCACAGCCCGGTGACCAGGGCCGACTTCCCGGCGTCCGAACTCGTGCCGCAGACCAGCAGGCCAGTCATCGATTGCCTCCATGATTCGGTTCTCTGGAAGTGTGCGGAAGCTGTGGGTCCCTGCCGCGGGAGAACCATGAAAGTGCAGAGCTGGCAAGGCATGATGCCGCGGCAATACCAGCTCCGGCAAGGGTGACTCTGCGCACCAGTTTCGCAGCCCGGCGCACCTGCAGTGCGCGTGGCCGGGGGCCGTCGCCCAGCAGCCCGCGTTCCTCGGTGACACCCGCGGGATAGACATTGTGGCCTCCGAGTTGCACGCCCAGGGCCCCGGCCCACGCCGACTCGCACCATCCGCCATTGGGGCTGGGATGGTCGTGGGCGTCGCGCAGCACGATCCGTGCTGTGGCCGCCGGCCTACCGCCGACAGTGGAGGCGAGCGCGCAGGCCAGCGCGGCGGTCAACCGTGCTGGTGCCAGATCGAGCAGGTCGTCCAGCCGCGCGGAAGCGGTGCCGAAGCGGGCGTAGCGGGTGCTGCGGTAACCGACCATCGCATCGAGGGTATTCGTCGCGCGGTGGACGAGCATTCCGGGGATGCCGCCCAGTGCTCCCCACCACAACGAGGCGATCGCTGAATCGGCGGTGTTCTCGGCCAGTGATTCGACGGTGGCCCGGGCCAGTTCGGGCTCGTCCAAGCCGTCGGGAAGCCGTCCGCACAGGTGACTCAGTCTTCCCCGTGCACCAGGCAGGTCACCCTCATCGAGCCGGCCGGCCATCAATTCGCCCTCGCGGGACAGCGATCCGGCGCCGATGACCACCCAGCCTGCCAGCGCTGTGGCCAGGGCATGCGCCGCCGGACAACGATGCGTCGCGACCTCGGTGGCCAGGCCCAGGGCAGCGACAGGCGCCAGTGCGACGATGGTGAACGTGGCGCCTCGCATTCTCGAGTCCGACCACATCCGGGCCTCCAGCCAGCCCGCCCAGGTGCCGAACCAGGCCACTGGATGCCAACGATTCGGGGGATCGGGCAGAACTTGATCGGCCAGTGCTGCGAGCCCCAGTCCGGCGGCCCTGCTCGCCGCCGGGGTTAGGCTGCCGATGTGCCTGCCGATGTGTTGGAGCTCGCCCTGGTACGTCATGGCGAATCCACCGGAAATCTGGGCGGCCGGGTGCTCGGCCACCAGATGAGTCCCCAGTTGACCATCAGGGGGCGTGCCCAAGCCAGTGCCGCGGCTGCCGCCCTGATCGGTTGGGGTGGACAGGAATTGTGGTCCAGCGACATGATGCGCGCCCGGCAGACCGCCGAAGCCATTGCGAGCGCCACTGGGTTGCCCATCCGCGCTACCGCTCTGCTGCGCGAGCAGAACCACGGGCGCCTCGACGGCATGACTGCGTCTCAGCTTGTCAGCGAGCCAATTCCGGAACCCACCGAGGTGGGAGCAGACATCAGCGAGGTGCGCTGGGGCGGGGGGGAGAGCGTCGTCGACGTCTACCGCCGGCTGCGCGAATTCTGCGGTCTGCTGTCCGCCCGTCCGCCGCGCCGGATCATCGTGGTCAGCCACGGCGACGCGCTGTGCGCCCTGATGGCTCTGGTGGTCGGGCGAGGCCATCGTGACGTCGACTGGGAGGCCAGGCTTCGTCATGGCGAGGTCCGTTGGGTGCGATGGAGGCCGGGCAATGTCCTGCCGTTCTGACCCTGCTGGGCGGTGGCAGCTTTTTGAGGACCTTCTCACGCTGGTTGTGGCACCGACCCGAGATCGGTGAGGAAGTTATTGGCCCAGGCATCGATGTCGTGTCTGAAGACCTGCTTGCGCATCGAGCGCATCCTGCGGGCATGGTTGGCATGGGAGTCACCGGCTGCGCGCAGGATCTGGTTCTTCAAGCCGTTGAGGTCGTACGGATTGACCAGATAGGAGTGCGTCAGTTCCAGCGCAGCACCCGCGAATTCGCTGAGCACCAGGGCGCCGTCGTCGGAATCGTGTGCCGCGACGTATTCCTTCGCGACCAGATTCATGCCATCGCGCAGCGGGGTGACGATCATCACATCGGCGGCACGGTACATCGCGGCGAGTTCCAGCTTGGGGTAACTGGAGTAGCGGTACACGATGGGGGAGCGCCCGATGCGCCCGCTCAAGGAGTTGATCCTGCCCACCATTTCGTCGATATCGCGATGCAGTTCTTGATATCGGCGGACGCCTTCACGGGTGGGGGTGGCAACCTGGAGGTACACATTGTGTGCCGGATCGAGCTGGCCGGAGGTGAACAGCTCACCGAATGAGCGCACCCGAGGGCGCAGGCCCTTGGTGTAGTCCAGCCGGTCGATACCGAGGAAGATCCTGTCCGGATTACCCAGGTCTTCTCGTAGCTGCTGCGCTATATCGCGGGCCTGCGGGGTGCGCGAGATATTGAGCATGTCCTGCGAGTCGATGGAGATCGGATAGGCGCGGGCCGTCACCGTGCGGCCATCGGAGGTGAATAATTTGTCGCGCAGTGTGTGCAGCCCGGCCAGGCGCCGCCCCAGGCGCACGAAATTCTGCGCCGAGCCGGGCTCCTGGAACCCCACGATATCGGCTCCGAGAAGCCCCTCGATCACCTGATATCGCCAGGGCAGCTGCATGAATAGTTCGATCGGTGGAAAAGGAATGTGCAGGAAGAAACCGATCTTCAGATCGGGGCGCATCGCGCGCAACATTTCCGGGACATTCTGCAACTGGTAGTCCTGAACCCATACCGTGGCACCCAGTGCGGCGACGTCTGCCGCGGCGCGTGCGAAACGTTCATTGATTCGCAGATATGCGTCCCACCATTCACGGTGATATTCAGGATGCTCGACACAGTCGTGATAGAGCGGCCAGAAAGTCGCATTCGACATGCCCTCGTAGTAGTCGCGGACCTCGTCGCCGGACAGATCGACGGGGATCACGCCATGACCATCGAAAGTGAAGGGGTCGATGTGCTCATCGGCCGATCCCCCCCAGCCGACCCATGCGCCGCCCTGCGCCTGGATCACGGGCTTCAGTGCGGTGACCAGGCCTCCGGGGGATGTCTTCCAGCCCTGTGAACCATCAGGATTCTCCATCCGGTCAACGGGAAGCCGATTTGCGACCACGACAAAGTCAGCGGATTGACTGATGCTGAGCGAATCCTCTCGTGGTGCCAGATCGGCCACGGTGCCGGTGTTCTCAAGTGTCGCACTGGAATCCTGTCCGGTCGGGATGCCGTGCGTGCGCTCTGTCGAGGATTCGTTGACGGTCACTTCGGTAGACCCCCTTGGCTTGCTGTTCGCTGTGCTGAGGTTATCAACGCTCGGGAAATCATCTCGCAGACTCGCCTGTCGAACCGATCCGCAGGGCATCTGGCAGAGTTGAGGCCATGACCAGCGGTGGCCGTTATCAGATCCCAGATCATGTGACATTTGCGTCCGCAGCTGGTCGTGAGGCGACCGAAGCCATCCTGCGCTGTCCGGCCAAGGCGCTCATCTGTCTCGACTATGACGGAACACTGGCCCCGATCGTGGCCAAACCCGAGGACGCCCGCCCGCAGCCGGGAATGCTGGACATTCTGCAGCGACTGATTCCGCACGTCGGTGGAGTCGTCGTCGTCACCGGGCGGCCGGTGCAGGTGATCCTCGATCTGGGTGGTTTCGCGAGATTGACCGAGACTCAGCACCTGCGCATCTACGGCCAGTACGGCCAGGAGACCTGGGACGGGATCACCGGACGGCTCACGGTGCCACCTCCACCGCCCACCATCGCAGCGGCGAACAGCCGGCTCACTGATCTGCTGGACCAGGTGGCCCGTGAAGGCATCGACGTCGAAGGCGTCGGCGTGGAGGACAAGGGCCTGGCGGTAGTGGTGCACACCCGGCGCAATCCACGTCCGGGAGAACTCCTGGAGAAGCTCGCGCCACATGTCCAGCGCATCGCCGAGGAGCTGGGGCTCAGCGCGCAGCGTGGGCGCAACGCGATCGAGTTGCGCAACAGTTCCATCGACAAGGGTGATGTGGTGCGCGATCTCCTGCGCAGCGATGTACCGGAGACAGGAATCTTCTGCGGCGACGACCTCGGGGATCTGCCGGCATTCGATGCCGTAAGCGAGTGGCAGCGTGCAGGCCACCATGGGGCGCAGGTGGTCTCGGCCTCCGGTGAGGTGCCGGAGCTGGTCTCTCGCGCTGACATCGTCTGCGATGGCCCGGCAGGGATTCTCGCTTGGCTGACCATGCTGGCGGACGGGATGGAGTCGCAGGTTTCCGACCAGGCCAGCTGGATGTGATGTCCAGACAGGTTGTTTTCGATTCTGCTCATGGGTGGACTCCGATTGCGCGGTGGAGCTGTTGAGTCCAACCGTTTCACGAACCCGGAGTCCCTCGCTTCTCAGCTTTCATGGCCATGCCGCTTTCATGGCCATGCCGCCGGAATGACGTCTCTGGACATCACAGCTGGAGTGTCCGGTCTTCGGCACCGCTCGGTGGGGTGGCTGGTGTCCGACCTGGTTTGTTGGGGGTGGTCGGTTTCCGATCGGGCTCGCTAGAGTGACACGGTCGGGGCGTTAGCTCAGCAGGTCAGAGCAGGGGACTCATAATCCCTGGGTCGTGGGTTCGAGCCCCACACGCCCCACCGATTAGATACCTAGTCAGAGCAGGAATGAGCGGCCAGAAGAGCGACGCAACCACATCTGTGGGTAGCTATTGGAAATCAAATGGGTAGCACGATGTCCGCGCACAGCTCGCGGGAACCCTTCATACCGATGGGGTCGTTTCATGGTTGTCCCTGTCGGTCGTCTTGACGACAGATGGCGCATGGCCACAACCATGTGCCAAATGACTCTCCTTCACGCCAAGAGTCTCCGTCACCCCGCAGTGACTCGCAGGATCGAGTCACTGCGCCCGTTGTCCGTGGTCACCAGCAGCGATCCGTCGGGGGCGAGAACCACAGTGCGAAGTCTGCCGTGGCCGTTCAGCTCTGGAATTCGTTGCTGGTCGACCAGCTTGTTCTCCGCGTCGACCTGCAGAAGCAATGCCTGCTGACCCTTCAGCGCGGCCACGACCATTCGCCCTTGCCAGGAACCCCATTGCGATCCGCTGAGGAAGGTGCCGCCCGAGGTGGCGATGGTCTGCGAGCCGGACGACCATACTGCCGCGCGCGCATTCGGCAGCTTGGTGTCGGTCATGGGAACACCCTGCTCCACGTAGTTGGATCGGCTGGCACTGGCCGGGTTCCAGCCGTAGTTGCCGCCTACCGCCAGTAGGTTCACCTCGTCGTCAATCGTTGAGCCGTGCTCCACCGACCAGATCTGGCCGGTTCCCGGCTGGATCGCGAGCCCCTGCACATTGCGGTGACCGTAGGTGTAGACGAGTTGCTGTTTCGGATCCGAGGAGCCGGCGTAAGGATTGTCGCTCGGCGCCTTCCCCGTGGCAGGGTCAACCCTCAGCACCTTGCCGCCCAACGAGCCGAGATCCTGGGGATTGTTCGGTTGGGCGGCGTCACCGGTGCCGATCCACAGCATGCCGTCCTGCCCGACGAGCAGTCGGCATCCGCTGTGCCGCCCCGACGAGTTCGCTGGAAGGCCCTGAACCAATGGCTGCTGGGCACTGGCCGAGCTCAGATCGGCGGACAGCGTCAGCGGGGTCACCCGCACATCGCCCTCCATGGAGTTGAAACACACCCAGGCGGTGCGGTCCGACTCGAAGTGAGGACTCGCCGCCACATCGAGCAGACCACCCTCGCCGGCCGCCCTGACCCCCAGATCGACATCGACCTGGTGAAGATGCCCGTCCTCACGCACCACTCCAAGCCGCCCAGAACGTTCTGTGACCAGCATCGAGCGGTCAGGCAACACAGCGAGCCCCCAGGGATGGTCGAGATTCGTGACCACGGTGCTGACTGAGAGCCTGGGCGCCGCCCCCGATCCCGATGATGTCGAGGACCTCGCTGAATTCGTTGAGCTTGATGCCTCGGATACATCACCGGAATCGTTGCCCGGTGCGGGTGCCGTCTGGCGAGCTGTGCACGCCGTCAGCAGCACGCAGAGAAATGCCATGACGATGGCTCGGCGGGCGGCCCAGGCTCTGGCCACAGAAGAGTCTGAATGGTGTGCCATGTACCGACGTTACCGACGCGTTCCAATGCTGCCACTCCATCCTTCCCTCGAGTCGGATGCGTGGGTTAGGAATTCACATACGAATTCACATACATGGTGGGATATCGAGTGCGGTTCGGAAAGACTCGCCTCGGCAAGCGCCCCGGGCTGGTGGGTTGTCTGATGAGCAGCTCGTGTGGGCAGAAATCAGCGACTTCTTGTGGGAGGCGTCTGGACCCGAATGTCCGGCTCGCGCCCACGACCAAGGGCCGATGGGTTTCAAAGGTGGTCCGGGTACGAGAAAATGCAGTCCATCAGGGCGGTGCGAACCCGGTTGCGCCATGTGCGGGGCATGGCCATGTGCAACGGAGTGATGCCGACGTCACGAGGAATCCACGAGTCAAGGTTGACTCGGATTGTCTTCGGAACGGATTCGCCGGGGGATGGACTCACAAGGTGGGGATTCGTACTCGATCTTCATGGAGGAACTCCATTGTTCTCGGGTGCGGCGGAAGATTGCGTTCAAGTCTGTGGACGCGAAAAGTGTCTCGGCCGAGAATTTGAGCAATGCCCGAACAGAGACCCAGAGACACCACTCTTCAGGCTGACCAGTCGCCCAAGGCTCCTTCGAGAGCCCCGGTAGCAGTGTCGATGAGGGGCCATCTGTCATCGGGGGGACAGCCTTCGTCCACCCAGCGCAGACAGGCCGAATCCAGGAATCCGAAATAGCCCCACAGGGCATATTCGTGGCGTCGCTCGGTGCTGGGTTCAAGTAATTGTACGAGGGCTTCCACGTAAGCCATCCGTGCCTTGGTGCGCAGGTCTGCCGCTGCGGGCGGCTCGCCACCGGGCTGGCGCATCGGCATGGCCCAGGCGTTGGGATGGCTGGCAATGTGGTCGAGATAGACCTCGGTGGCTGCGCGGATGCGATCACGCACAGGAGCACCGTCGGGGAGTGCATGAATGGCGGCACGGTGCCTGGCGCGCAGGTCTTGGATCGCCAGCCGGACGACTTCCACGTAGAGGTCTTCCTTGTTGGCGAAATAGCGGTAGACAAGTGCTGATGAAGCCTGCACGTCAGTGGCGATCGAGGCGATCGTCACATCCCCGTAGGGGAGGGAGGCGAAGGCATGGGTGGCCGCATTCAGGATGGCGGCACGACGCTCTGAGGGGTCGAGCCGTTGGCGGGGCTTGCGGTCCGTACGTGCCATGTTGCTCATGGTAACGCTAGTGAAGTAACATCACTAATGTTAGTGAACATGAATCAGTAGAGGAGCGGTCATGGGTTGGGCGGAGCACACGATCTGGTGGCAGGTTTACCCCCTCGGCTTCTGCGGGGCGCCCATCCGTGAGGAGGACACGCACCCGGGCCCGCGCCTCAACAAGCTCTTGGGATGGCTGGACTATGCGGTCGAACTCGGGGCGTCGGGGCTGTTGCTGGGGCCGATCTTCGCGTCGCAGACCCATGGCTATGACACGACCGACCAATTCCGCATCGATCGACGCCTCGGTGGAGACGAAGAGTTCGATGCTCTGGTTGCTGCCTGCAAGCAACGCGGCCTGCGTATTCTGCTGGACGGCGTTTTCAGCCATGTCGGGGCGCAGCATCCCGATGTGATTCAGGCACTCGCCGAAGGCCCTGACGGCCCCAAGGCGCCCCTGTTCGACATCGATTGGAATGCTCCCGGTGGGCCTGCTCCACGGGTGTTCGAAGGACATCGGTCGCTCGTGCGCCTCAACCATTCCACTCAAGAAGCCGTCGACTATGTGGTCAAGGTGATGGAGTACTGGTTGGCCAGGGGCATCGACGGCTGGCGTCTGGACGCCGCCTATTCGGTGTCCACCGAATTCTGGACACGGGTGATTCCTCGTGTTCGAAGCCACTATCCGGATGCCTGGTTCCTCGGCGAGGTGATTCACGGCGACTATCCGGAGTTCGTGACTGGTTCCACGGTGGATTCGCTGACCCAGTACGAACTGTGGAAGGCGATCTGGTCATCCATAAAGGAACGTAATCTCTTCGAACTCGATGCGTCTTTTACGCGGCACAACAGTTTTCTGGAGAGTTTCACGCCGAACACCTTCATCGGCAATCATGACGTGACGCGGATCGCCAGCACTGACGGTCCCGATGGAGCGCTGGCCGCAGCAGCCATTCAGCTGACCGTGGGCGGAATCCCGTCCATCTACTACGGCGATGAGCAGGGATTCACCGGGGTCAAGGAAGATCGTGTAGGTGGAGATGACGACGTGCGTCCGTCCTTTCCAGATGCGCCGTCCTCGCTGGCAGCGTGGGGACAACACATCTATCGCGCATACCAAGATCTCATCGGAGTGCGCCGGCGGAACTCCTGGCTTGTGAATGCAAGCACGACAAAACTCAGCCTCAAGAATGAACACTATGTGTATCGGGTCAGCGCTCGTGGCAGCGACGAATATGTGACCGTGGAAGTCGATCTCACCAATAAGCCGTTGGTCACTGTCAAGGATAGGAATCATCATATTCTTTGGAAACAATCCCAGTATTGATTTTCTGATGAGCCTGCTTGCGGCTTGGACAAAGATGACCGTATCTGATTGATCGCGCCGGCACCTGAATTCAACGCACTATTATTCGGCAGCTGTACAACTGTGTCCGTGATCTGACATGCGGGCTCGTATCGTGGCAGCCCCGTGGGCAGAGGAGCAGGATTCTTGCACGCCTTGATCCACAGCGGAGTGACGCTGGTTTGATGCTGAACACTGACGGCTGAGGTCTTCTGTGCTGCCCCGCTACCTTGTCTGAGATCTCCGGAAGTGCGCCTGTGGATAACGAGAAGGACAGCACCTGCGGATGTCATGATGGCCGAGAACATGTCGGCTCCCTCGCCCCCTGGAGGCTCTCATGCGTGTGCGTCGGGACGGTGCTGTCCGGTGGTGGTTGACCGCTGCGTGCGTGACGACGGTGCTCGCGCTGGTGAGCTGCAGTTCCAGTGCGGGGCCGGGATCCGCGTCGGGTGGTTCACCGGGTGCCGCGGTGTCGTCGGCTACCCCTGCGGCCGACGCAAGTGTTGATGCGCATGCTCAAGCTTCGGCATCTCAGGCGGCGCTGTATGCGGAAGCTGAGGGTGTTTATCGGGCCTTCTTCGCTGACTATCAGGAAATCCTTGTCCGAGGTGGGGTAATGGAACTCCCGTCTGAGGATGCACGTTATCTCATGCAAGAATACTACGAATCCGTTCAGGCGATCCTCCGAAAACTCCATGATCTGGGGTATAAGTCAAAACCGGGGACTGCTGTAGTTCTATCCGAACTAGCTCCATATCCCTTTGAAACGCGGGACGGATCACTGGTTACATTAGGTGTTTGTGTTGATAACAGTGGTAGCCCTCTTGTTGATGCAGAAGGAAATGAATATACCGGAAAGATAGATTTTCATGTCGTGTTTTTGAAGCATGACACTGATGGTCTGCTAAAAATATTCGATGGCCACGCAAGGGAGGTTGATCAGTGCCCCGTTTCCTAGCCCTCGTATTGGTGGCGGTTTTGATTTGTCATGTACTGGCCACTAATATCGCTGTAGCGGCGGATTGCACAGCGCCCACCTTTATTGTAAATTCTGGCCAATTGGGTGTGTGTAATTCTGGTGGAGAAATTACAGTAGGGGTCCACATTCGGGAAAGAAGTGAATCTCCTCTAGCTGGCGGAAATACCGGTGGAGGGAGTGTCGCTCTCCCAAATCAGGGTTCCGGTGGCCGTCCTTATGTTGATTTGGCTTCCGCTCAGGTCACTGGTTCTGAAGGTGGTCAAGCCATTCCGGCCAGCGATGAGTTGGTGAGTCAGCAGACCACCAAGAGGGTGCTGGTTCCTGGGTTTGATGCGTGGGGTAATGGCTTGATGCAGTGGGCGGCCGTGCAGGATCCGAATCGCAGCATGTTGCTCTTGCCCGGGGTTGACGCGATGCCGGATGTGACGCCGATGCAGGGCGTCCCTTTGATGAACCGCCCGAATAATCCGGATCCAACGGCTGTTGCTGCGCCGGCCGTCCCGCAGGTGAATGTCACTGAGGTGGCTCGTCAGGCTGTGGCGCGTCTGTCGGTACCGGAATCGCAGTTGGGCATCGATCCTTCCCCGGATGCGAATGAGTGGAATGCCGCGGCAGTGGGGGAGCAGTTGTGGTTGTGGACTCCGGAGACCTTGAATCGATCCGAACATGTGTCGTCCGAAGGCATAGACATCGCGATCACTGCTGCACCGGGGCCACTTGTGATCGACATGGGTGACGGTCACCGAGTGAGCTGCACCAGAACTGACCGTCTGGTGGGTCCGTTCCGCAATCAGCCGTCACCGTCGTGCGGACATGTGTATCAGTCGAAGGGCGTGTACACCGTCACAGCAACACGAAGCTGGCAAGTGCAGTGGTCTGCGCTGGGTCAATCAGGAACAGAATCGCTGGTCCGCCCGGCGGCACAACATCAGCTGAACGTCATCGAACTCCACTCGCTGCTCGTCCCCGGCGGATGATTTCCGGAGTTGAAGTCGAGGGGTGTACGGCTGAATGTCCTTTCACTCGTCGTCCTGCCGGGTGATGCGCCTCAGAATCAGTCGAGGTATCGGATTCTGCGTCTCCGTTCCAGGGACAATCGACACAGGGCATCCGGCAGCGGATCAGCCGAAGCGCCGTCGAGCAGTCCGTTGCCCACGAGAATTCCGGGCCAGGCGTCACCGGGTGTGTTCTCGATCGCTGAGTGTCTTGCGATCTCAGAATCCAGGTCGTCTCGTCGCCTCGCACCCAATGGTTGTCCCGAACCAGCTACCAATCCATCGGCTCGGCTCCGCGGGCCGTGCCAGACTGGAGGGCATTGCAGGGGAGGCACGCCTCGGTTCTGTCAAGGATGCGAATGTCGCACATGTCTCCACGCGATGATCCTTCTTGCCGGGTTGTGTCCTTCAATGTGTATCGGAGTCCCGCATGACTGTTCTTGACGAGTCGTCGCGCCAGTACGACCTGCCGCTTCCGCCGACGCTCACGCCGGCGCGCCTGACCGAGCTGGCCACACACGCGGTGAGCAACCCAGAGGGCAAGACGATCAGCACGACTGCCCCCTACACCGGCACTCCGCTGGGTGACCTGCCGCTGGCTACGAAGGAAACCGTCGAGGATGCATTCGGTCGGGCGAAGAATGCGCAGGCCGGCTGGGCTGACACCCCGATCAGCGAACGCAAGAAGATCATGCTGCGTTTCCATGACCTGGTGCTGGCCAGGCAGGCGGAAGCCCTGGACCTCATGCAGGCCGAGAACGGCAAGACCCGGCGTGACGCATTCCTCGAGATCGCCGACACCGCCATCACCGCCCGCTACTACGCCTGCAATGCCGAGCGCTTCCTCCACCCGGTGCGCCGCAGGGGTGCGGTTCCTGTGCTGACGCGCACCACGGAGCTGCACCATCCAAAGGGCATCGTGACGATCATCTCGCCGTGGAACTATCCACTGAGCATGGCTGCAGGAGACGCGGTCCCAGCGTTGATGGCCGGAAATGTGGTGGTGCAGAAGCCGGATACGCAGACGGCCCTCACCGCCCTGTGGGCCCTTGGCCTCATGCGGGAGGCCGGACTGCCCGCCGATGTCTGGCAGATGGTGGTCGGCCACGGTTCCGAGATCGGTGACACTCTGCTCGATGGCGCCGACTTCGTGATGTTCACCGGTTCTACCGCATCGGGCAGGCGGATCGCTTCCGGTGCGGGGGAACGACTGATCCGGGCAGCCCTGGAGCTCGGTGGGAAGAACCCCATGATCGTGCTCGACGATGCCGACCTGGACAGGACCATCGCGGGGGCGGTCGCAGGATGCTTCCCCTCAGGCGGTCAGCTGTGCGTATCGATCGAGCGGATCTACGCGCCGGACGCCCGGTTCGACGAGTTCGTCGACCGATTCGCAGCTGCGACGCGGGCACTGACGATCGGTGCCGCATACGACTACTCGATGGAGATGGGCTCCCTCACGACGCCGTCGCAACTGAAGACGGTTACCGAACATGTCGATGACGCCGTTTCCAAGGGAGCGAAGGTGGTGGTCGGTGGCGCGGCGCGCCCCCCCCCCCGGGCCTAGTTTTTCGCAACGGCACAATACAACCCCGGACCCCCCGCCAAAACGCGCGTGAGACCAGCAAGCCTAGGCCCCCTTGTTTTGTTGGTTA
>NZ_JBDNTB010000012.1:0-53343 GCF_047719395.1 Propionibacterium sp. | reverse complement strand
CTGACAAGCTCGGACGCAAGCGCCCCTACCTGGTGGTCGCCGGCCTGTGCGTCGTGCTGCCCTTCGTGTACTTCCCGATCATGGAAACCGGCAAGAGCTGGCTGGTGCTCATCGCCGTGCTGCTGGGCTACGCGACCGCTGCTTATGGGGCCGTCGGTATTCAGATGTCCTACTTCCCCGAACTGTTCGGCAGCCGCTACCGCTACGCCGGCATGACCCTGGCCCGCGAAGTCTCCACCGCGATCGGCGGCGGCATCGCACCCTTCGTCTGCACCGCCCTGCTCGCCAAATTCCACATCTGGATTCCGCTGGCCATCTACATGGCCGTCGCCGGCATCATCGCCTTCGCCTCAGCATGCACCGTGCCCGAGACCGCCAACCGCGACCTCACCCTGCTCGACGACGCCAAGCCCGGAGAGGCCCAGCTGCCCAGGAAATCCAGCGCTCAGGTCCTGGCTGCAGAAGCCCTCGGCTCGGATGCCCTCGTTGCCGAAACAACCGAGGCATCGGAATCAGCCGTTCCTGTCAAGGTGATCGGCATCGACGGCTCAGTTGTTGTCAACGACGATCAGACCACATTGACTGTGTGAGTTCGCACGCCTCGGACGGCCCGACTGTTGCACAGTGAAAGTGGCCCGGTGGTACATCGGCCAGATGTCCGATGCAGGTGCTGACCGCGTCGTCGTGGCGCGCCGGACCGGCATCGTTCATCTGGCCGATGGCCTCTGTGGAAGATGCGCGTCCAGGCGATCGAGAACCGGAGGACCTTCGCGCCCATCTGTGTCAGCTCGCAAAGCTATTCTGTCAGCGCCGAGCTGGGCAATCCGCTGAGGGGAATCGGGCTCATGACATTGCGTGTACTCACCGTCTGTACTGGGAACATCTGCCGTTCGCCTGCTGCAGCGGCGATGCTCAATGCAGCCCTTCCCGGTGTCGTCGAGGCCACCAGCGCGGGAACGAGATCGGTGCGAGACTCCGACATGGAACCGCACATTCGTCAGCTGCTTGTTTCCCGGGGCATCACTCCGGACCCACACCGTGCGCACACGGTGACTGAGCGTGAGCTCGACGGCATCGACTTGGTACTCACCATGACCACGGATCAGCGCGGAGCCGTGGCGGAGCTCAACCCGATGGCTGTGCGCAGGAGTTTCACTCTCAAGGAATTCGCCCGCATTGCTGTCGATCTGGTCGACTCGGGCAGGGTTCAGTGGCAGGCCCATGATGAGCCGGAAGAGAGGTTGCGCCAGATGGTGGAGCCTGCGTCCCGGTATCGCGGCAGGTCGTTCACGGGCGACGATGACGTGAAGGATCCCTACGGGGGAACGCAAACGGACTACGAGCAAGCCATCGTGCAGATCGAGCAGGCCGTCGAGACAATCCGGCGGACATTCCTGGAGTGAAAAACGCACGTTGAGAAGGCGTCCCTGCGCGCCAGTCCGTGGGCGAGGGGCGCCGCGTGGGAGAGGCTCGCATGAATGGCTCTGGGACGGGCGCGATGCCTCCTGTCCTGCCTGTCCGTCCAGGCCAGGCGTGACGCCGTCATACTCGAGGTATGCGGGATGTTGCCGAGGAAGCGTCGAGATCAACAGATTCGCGGGCTCGTTGCGGCGCCTGTTCGGTAGGCCAGCGTGGTGCCATCCTGCCAATGGGAGCTACTTCCTCGACTGAGTTGATGGAGTCAGACGAGTCTTTCTTGATGGAGTCAGACGAGTCTTTCGAACTCCTGTATTCGTATCGATAGCCATACCCATCGCCATAGCTCCCCCGAGAGCCATCAAGCCTGTTGAGAACAATGCCCAGAACGTTTGCATCAACCTGCTGCAGCGAATCGAGCGCTGCGCCGACCTCAGGTCGCTTCACCTTGTTGGCGCAAGCAACAAAGACCACGCCATCGGTCCAGCGGGTGAGCACCGCAGAGTCGGTGACCGGAAGGACAGGCGGGGCATCGATGATGACCCTGTCGTAGCTGGCTGCCATCTCCTTGATGAGTACCTTCATGCGCTCAGAACCCAGCAGCTCACTGGGGTTCGGCGCACGGCGTCCGAGTGGCAGCACATCAAGCGTGCTGTCCTGCCAGGGCTGAACGACATCTCGCAGACGGGCACGGCCAACCAGAACGGTCGTAAGACCAACATGGGACTCGATGCCCAAGGTTTTTGCTACTGAAGGCCGGCGAAGATCACCATCGACGAGCAGCACCCGCTCCCCCGTCAAAGCCAGCGCAGCCGCAACAGCGATAGCCGTGGTCGTCTTGCCTTCACCAGGGATCGCGGACGTGATCTGGAAGACCGATCCCTCAACGGTGACCGCCACGAACTGCAGATTCGTTCTCACCCGGCGCACGGCCTCCGCCCACTGGCTCTCGGAGTCGCCATCGCGAACCAAAGCCATGCGATCATCCATCGTCGCGGTGGGAAGCCCACCGAGCTCGGGGACATCGAAGGACTTGAGGTCACGGCCCGAACGGATTCGGGTGTCGAAGTTCTCCACAAGAAGAGCCGCCGCAATGCCGATGACCAGGCCGACCAGCACACCAATACCGATGTTCCTGACCGGCTTCGGGCTAGACGCAGCCGATGGAAGCGTCGCAGGAGTGATGACGCTCACTTTGATCGTGGCCGAACCATCCGACCTGGCGGGTGACAGCCCTTGAACCACGGTGATCAATTGCACTGAAATTGCCGTTGCGATCTCGTTGGCCGACTGCGCGGAATCCGCCTCGACACTGAGATCCATGACGACAGTACTGGTCGTTGAGGTGGCCACTACGCTCTTAGCAAGCTTCGTCGGCGTCGTAGCCAGACCAAGCTTGTCAATCACCGGCTGCAGAACACTGGGAGACGTCGCCACTTGAGAAAACGATTTCATCTGCTGCTGGGTGAAACTGGAACCCTCATTGATATCCGCATTTGACTGCGCGCCTGTAGTAGCGAAGAACAGCTGCGTATCCGATGTGTACTTCCGTGGCATCGCCACCGTTACCACCGCGGAGACAGCCACAGCAAACACGAGCCCAAGTACCACACAGAACCACCGCTTCCGGAGCACGTCCGCATAGTTTCGCAGGTCCATGAGCAGCCTTTCAGGCACTGAGAACGACAGCTGAAGGGTATCAGGGCACGAAGTGCGTCATACCAATACGGTGCGCTGTACGAAGCGTCACTCCTCAAACTCATGCCTTGGCCCGCGCTAGACGGTATGTCGTGACCCCATCTGGGGTAGCTCTGGCGGACCGGGGCCTCTCCGCGTAATGATGCGTGGGTTGCCAGGCGGGTGGGCTGTCTGGCTGTTCCGACATTCGTGGGAGGCCCCGTTGTTCAACGAGCGTACGAGTGTGGGACTGGATGTGCACGCCCGGCAGGTGGTGGCACACGCGATGGATTGAGGGGTTGCCGGGTCTTGCGGCGGCGATCTACGAGGCAGGCCCGACGGGCTACGGGGCCCGGGCACTGATGTTGGGGGGATCCGCTGTGTGGTGGCCGCTGCCTCGAAGGTGCAGCGTCCGGCTGGCGAGCGGGTCATGACTGATGCCCGGGATGTCGCTCATCTGGCCAGGCTGCTGAGGTTGGACGAGTACACGGCCGTCACCGTGCGGCCAGGAGACCGAGGCCGTCTGGGATCTGGTGCGGGCCCGCGAGGACTGCAGGGCCGATTTGATGGGGACCCGGCACCGGGTGCCCAAATTGTTGTTGGGCCACGGCGTGGTGTACTCGGGTGGGAAGGCTTGGGCGGGGGCCGATTTGGGTTGGCTGGAAGGCCAGCACTTCGACCTGGCGGCCACCCAGACGGCCTTCGACGAGGGCCTGGACCACGTCATTTCCACCATCCGGCGCAGGGACCGTCTCGACGAGTGGATCAGCCAGATCACCGCTGATTCATCCTGGACCCTGATCATCCGACGCCTGGGGTGGCTGAGGGGCATCTCGGATCTGACGGGGTTGGGTCTGGCCGTCGAGATCGGCGACTGGAACCGGTTCACCGGCAACTCGCTTGGCGCCTGTGTGGGCTTGGTGCCCTCCGAGTGTTCCTCGGGCGCTTCCAGGGCCCAGGGCCCGATCATCAAGACCGGCAGGACATGTCGCCGGTTGCTGGTCGAGGCGGCCTGGCATCACCAGCACCGTTACGTGGCCGGCAAGGCGATGCGCGGCCGCTGGGATCTCGCATCGCCTGAGGTCTGGGCCCGCGGCGACGCGGGCAACCGGCGTGGAACCAGTTCAAGGCCCGTAACAAGCGTCCCAGTGTGGCCAACATCGCTATCGTTCGGGAACTGGCGGGCTGGTGCGGGTCCCACAGTCTTGACCCGAACCTGCTCGCTTAACAAAACAACACTACATATCAGATGTATTTCCCCGGCAAGTTGTGAACGGCTGAGGTAGGTGAAGACCTCCGGGAAGGATGTGGGTTACCACATTCACGTGCGAACCACGGAGGTCTTCTGACTCACGCTAACGCGCCCTTGACGCCGGAGGGGCGTCGTCGTCTTGCTTTATTGCCGTTGATCGGCGCTGGTCGTTGCGGCGCACGGCGGAACGGTTCCAGTGCTCACCGGCCACGGCGGAACGGTGGGTTGACCGGTATCGGGCCAGGCTGCCGCTGACTGACCGCAGATCGAGGCCGCAGACGTCGGCGAACAGGCTGGCGGTGAAGTCGGAGCGGCGGATCGTAGCGTTACGGTTCACCCGCCAGTGGGGTCCGCACCGGATCGCGTATCACCTGCGGTTGCATCGCTCGACTGTCGGACGCGTCCTGGGCCGATACGGCATGGCGAAGCTCGCGAACACCGACCAGTCCACCGGGTTGCCGGTGCGTAAGCCGGCACCGAAGCGGTACGGGGTCGCCGCGCCCGGCCTACTGGTGCACGTCGACATCAAGAAGCAGGGCCGTATCCCCGATGGCGGTGGGTGGCGCGCTCCCGGGCGCGGATCGATCCAGGATCGCAAGGCCGGTATCGCACGCGACAAGGCTGCCCGTTCCGGCGCGGCCATCTCCCGTAGGCTACCGGTATTTCCACCATGCCGTGGACGACCACTCCAGAGTCGCCTACTCGGAGGTCCTCGACGACGAGCGCAAGGCGACCGCGACCGGGTTCTGGACCCGCGCGAACAGGTTCCTCGCCCGCCTCGGCGTGACCATCACCGCTGTGATGACCGGCAACGGATCCTGCTACCGCTCCCACGCCTTCGCGGAAGCGCTCGGCGAGGACGTGAAGCACAAGAAGCACAAGTGAACCAAGCCCTACCATCCGCAGACCAACGGGAAAGTCGAACGCTTCTACCGCACGCTCGCCACCGAATGCGAGGCTGTCGACGCCAATCCCGACTCCACCTCGATAGCTTGATCAGAAGACTGCCCGTCCCCGCTCAACTGCGGATCGTGGCTCATCACAGTGCTGCCCCGAAGTGACTTCCATCCAGGCTGGCGTCGGCCGCATCAGCGGCCAGACATGTCGCCCGTCTGGAAGGAATCCGCCGTGACCTTCGTCGCGCATGCCCACCCGTTCATCATCGGCGCAGACACCCACGCCCTCGCCATCGTGGTCGCCGCGACCGGCGAACTAACCGCAACAGAACAGTTCCCCACCACCGACGCCGGCATGAACCGGTCGATCGCATGGGCAGCACGCCGCATCGAGGGCTACCGGCCACCTTGTGGGCAATCGAAGGCGTCACCACCTATGACGCCCAACTGGCCTCTGCGGTGAATCGAGCCGGCTACGACGTCGTGGAGGCTACGCGAATGAACGCGCGAGCCCAACGCGGCAGTGGAAAATCGGATCCATTGGACGCCCACAGGATCGCTTCGGCTGTCCTGCCCCCGCGACCTGATCAGCTTCGACACCCGCGTAGCACTGGCAGCGTCCGAGCTGCGCAGCGAATCCTCGTCACCGCGCGTGAGAATATGACGACCGAGCGCATCGCGACAATGAGTTCGCTGAGCAGTGGGGTGAACGATATCCGGCGATCATCCAACTCTGGCGCAACTCCTGAGCGCAGTATCGTGCCGTTCCTCGAATACGACGTCGAGATCCGGCGAGTGATCTGCACGACCAACACGATCGAATCGATCAACGCCCGCTACCGCAGGGCCGTCCGAGCGCGCGGCCACTTCCCCAACGAGACCGCTGCACTGAAGTGCTTATATCTCGTAACACGGTCGCTTGACCCTACCGGCGGCGGGAGGCACACTGGATGATCCGGTGTAAGCCAGCCCTCAACGCCTTCGCGATCACCTTCACCGGACGGTTCGAGAAAACCACCCACTAATGAAAACCGCCAGGCCCACACACCGTTTAACGAACAGTCCCCATGATGAGAACATCGTGATCATTGGCGGGACGTTCGAGATTGCCCTTGAGGCTACTGGCCCGTCTGGTCGTCAAATTCGATTCTTCCGCGTGCTGAACGTCACCATCCTTGATTCGACAGTGGCTGAGTGGAGGGGAGATTGGTGCGCGACATGCGCGTTCTGCAAGAAAGTCTCTGTCTATGGTATGCGCATTAGTGGCTCCTAGGCGCTATCGGTGAAGATGGGCTGCCGCATAGACGACCAGTCGCGAAACAGGTAATTCTTTCGGCGTGGGCTCTGGTCGTTTGATGAACATTACACTCACCCCAACAATAAAGAGTACGACGATCACCCCTACGAGCCCCCAAACTCGCATAGACCTCAGCCAGCAGCGGATTCGATCCGTTTGTGACCAGTAACCCATCCCTTCGCTCACGATCTACCCAGTGGAAATAGGTTTACCAAGCCAGAGTGAGCGGGGCACCCAAAAAGGATTAACCCAAGGAAGTTCGCCCCCCAACGTGGGCTCTCCTGGGAGTAGTAGATCAGGGTATCCACTGTCTGCTTGAATCCGTCGAAGCCCATGCTCAGCAAATATTCCCTGAGGTCTTGTTGTGTAAGTGCGCTTGACGCAAATGACGTAGATAGTGTGTTATCTCGTAGGTCCTTTACTAAAGCGAAGACAAATAGTAGGAAGAATGTCGCCGCTCCAGTGTACAGTGCCTTGATAACTGGTCGGCAAAAGTCGAAAACCAGTAATGTCACAGCGAAGGCGATTCCCAGAGTTGGAATCTGGGCAGTGCTGGCGGAAAACTCACTATGCAGACGACAGCACCAACCAGAAATAGGCGCACCCGAGAGATATTGTGGAGCGCCCGCTCGGGCGAGTTCCTAAGAGCGATGATGTTCAACCGCAGAGCCACGACGGCAAAGCTGCGAGCAATGAACAGTCCCTGGGGAGCCTCCCAGGTCTTCCGTCGCGTCAGCGCGAGCCGTGAGGAGCTGGCTGGGCCCAGCTAACACACCAAGCGCAGCCACAACCGCGGTGAACACCAGGCTTAGCTTCAGCGCAAGCCGGATAGAGCGCTGCGTGAAGACGCTCCCCGCGAGGGAACTCTTCGACGACCTGCGTATCCATTTTCCGTACGGCGGTGAGCTGACACGAGTCCCATGCCCACTAGCAGAGAGAGCAGACCGAGCGCTAGGACGAAGAGTCCCGCGTTAAGTTGTTCCGTACTGTAGGAGCCGCCGAATGGCTAGCTATTCTTCCTTATCTGGAAGGCTGCAGGGACCGCCAAGAACAGCGCGAAGAAGTAGGAGATGCCCACATAAGTCCGCCCACCCTCCGGGAGAGGACAGTTCCCAATAGCACCGCCATGGTGGCTGCCACGAATACACCCGAGACAAAGGCGGGGTCCGTCGATCTCTGCGCGCCGATGACAATCACGATCACAAGCAGCACGATCCCGAAGGGATAGGCCGCTGAAGAAAAGAACACCAACGGCAAGTCAGCGTGACCAGAGCTGTCGCGCTCCTCACGTGGACGCAAGCCTGAAACCGCAGGCGTCAGCATCCGCAAGCCCTCGCACCTTGAACCTGAGTCTCACCTTCGGTTGGGTGCAACTGTGCTACTGCGAGCTGGCTCTCTCCCCCATACGAGCTGGCTCTCTCCCCCATAGGAGAGCCGAGCCACAGCCTTCAACGCAACAGGGAGGTCGAAGTCCGCAGTGGACCCGCACAATTGTTGTCGCAGCATGTCAAGCATTCTTCCACTCCCATCTTAATCTGACAAAGCAACAGGACAGCCGCAAACTTGTGCCTCAACTGACGGAAGGTCAAAACCTTCAACCAGAGATGGAAGACAAGGGCCTTGACATGTCGATACAATCAAATCACCTCCTTGTCTGGCACGCGGCCAAGCGCAAGAATCCTGGATTGTCCGCAATAATCATTGCGACTTGGGTCGCAGAACCATTGGTAGACTGTCATTTCGCCCTCACCATCCATTCCTGGATTTTCCGACAGAATCGGCTCCTGCCAAATCGTTCGACCATGCTCATGGAATTGATGCTTGAGCTCAGGTCCATGGCGGCTGCGACAGCTCGACCAATGGCATTTGGTTCATCCGAACTGGCCGTTACCCCGGAAATACCATCGATATGGGATTCCGTTGCACCGCCGATTCTGGTGGTGACCACTGCTGTGCCTGCTGCGTGAGCTTCCACCGGCATGATGCCGAAATCCTCAATGGCCGGGAAAACAAAGAGTCGGGCGGATTGGTAGAGTGCGTACAGCAAAGGAGTAGATGGATCGATCACAAACCTCACGAGTACGTTGACCTCCTCGGCCATTGCCCTCAGGTGAGCTTCCTCCGGTCCTCCACCTGCAATAACGACTGGAATGTCAACTTCTGCACACGCCCGAATAACCCAGTCGAGGCGCTTGTACGGAACGAATCTTGATGTACCGAGAATGAATTCTTCTGGCAGCGCTTCAATTTCACTCAACTCTTGGGAAGTAAGTCTGATTCGCCAATCAGATACGCTCTGAATCAGCTCCACGTCCACCGGACGGAGAAATGGCGGAGGAGCTTGTGCCATACACGTCGGACTCGCTCTTGAACAAACTTCGAATTTGAGGCAATGGAGATTACTTCTTGCGCCCGACGGAAATCCAGAGGCTTGAGCATCGACGACACGCCTCTGGTGGCTAGCCACTTCCCCGTTCATCCAATTCCTGCTCCCAAATATAGCGAGCGGGTGTGTGAGTGTATACAAACTTTGGCACTCTATCCCCAGCGAGGTTGCGAACATCTACGTGATGCGCAAAGAAATGCGAACTCACCAACACCCAGTCGTAGACGTCGGTAGGAGGTACAACGTGCCTCCTACGTGCGGCATGAGTGGCAGCGCCCATGCCTTGTGATGACGCAGCGGGGTCCGTGCGAGCCATGGCTCATGAACGCCAATGTACTTTTCGGGTGCGTCATTCCATAGGGCAAGAAGATCTGCTGCTGGGAATGCCTGCCGCATAGCGTCTACTACTCGTTCGGACCCGCCACGGAGGGCCAACCACTCATGAACAATCAGACCGCTCATTGGGCGGACTTTCGCGCAATGAAAGCCACAGACTCTCCGACCTATAGCCCATAAATGGGTCAACAATTCTTGACTTCGCGACTCTATTCGGGGTCTTCAGAGGTGTGCTCTCCAGCAGCGCACCCACTTGGACGAAGTGACCTCCGTGAAATGTCTGAGTCCTTCAAACCGTGCTGCCAGTTGACGTCAATAGGCCCCATCCGGCCTCAGAACCACCCGCACTGTCTTGAGAATGATCATGAGATCCCCCACCAGCGACCAATTCTCCACATACCGAAGGTCGAGCCGGACGCTCTCCTTGAGAGATAGGTCTGAGCGCCCGTTCACCTGCCACAGACCGGTGATTCCCGGTTTGATGAGCAGGCGACGGTAGTAGGCGCGGCTGTACTCCGACACCTCCCGCAGCAATCCGGGTCGTGGCCCCACCACACTCATACCGCCCCTCAGCACGGACCAGAATTGTGGCAACTCATCGATCGAGTACTTCCGCAGGATCCTCCCGATGGGTGTGATGCGGGGGTCGTTCTCCATCTTGAACAACAGCGCTTTCCCACCATTGGCGTCGATGAGTGCGTCGATCTTCGCCTCGGCATCCACGCACATGGTGCGGAACTTGTGCACTGTGATCGTCGTGCCCCGCAGCCCGATGCGGTCCTGGCGGAAGAACACCGGACCACCGTCGTCTCTCTTGATGAGCCCTGCCACCACCAGGAACACCGGTGAGAGCAGAACGAGCGCGATCGCCGAGACCACGATGTCGAAGCCGCGCTTGAGCCAAAGCCTCCAGCCTCTGAAGCGAGGCAGGTCCACGTGCACCAGCGACAAGCCCTCCACGTCGCTGATCTGTATTCTCGGCCCCGCTATGTCCATGATTCGGGGCAGGAATATGAGCTCGGTTGGTCTGCTCTCCAATTGCCAGGCGAGATCGCGCACGATCGAGCGTCTCAAACCATCAGCGATGATGACTGCACCATAGGTTCCCTCTGTAGCAGCCCAGATCAGGTCATCAGGCCTGTGAACAATCACATCTGGTGGTAGCTCGGTATTGGAAGCGCTCGGCCCCACGACGCAAACACCTGCTGCCCGGTAACCCACATCAGGTCGCTTTTCGAGCGTACGCAGCAGGTCGCTCACCTGAGGTGCAGTGCCCACGAGGAGTGTCGACGTCATGGCCCGGCCCTTGACACGTTGGGCGCTGATGACCTTCCTGAAAGTCCATCGCTCGAGCAACAGCATCGTCACGCCCACCGGGAGAGTGATGACGAACAGCCATCGTGAGATCGAGGCCTGGAGCACGTACGACACCACCGCCCAGGCACCGAAGAACCACAGGCTGGCTTCGACGACTCTTCGGTACTCCTCAAGCCCCGCCCCGAGCAGTCTCGTGCAACGCGCCCCTGCAGCGCCCATGACGAGGAACCAGGTAGGGATGGCCACCACGGCAAGCATCCAGTAGGAGATACCGATCAACCCGGTAACCCGGGAATCCGGATCCACCCAGAAGCAGACAGTCACGAGCACGGAAGCAGCGATCACCAGGAAATCGGCACAGGACAGGATTGCGCGAACTTTCCGTTGCCAGCTCCTGCGAATGCCCGTTACGGTCTGCGTTTCCGACCAGGGAAAAGACATTTCTGTGGCTGCTTGTGCTGCAGACAACCCGATCCCTTCGTTTGTCAGGAGTTTTCGCGTTTGTCAGGAGTTTTCCACCCTGCTGCGAATACGAACTGACGAATCCGAACCAGTGAATTTCAGAGGTTTCTCAACTGGTTATCGTATAGATGATAAGGAACTGAGTCGAACTCTGGGGCGAAATCTCGGTAATCGTCTGGAAAAGGATCCGCATCTGCACAAGTAAGGCCGACGCTCCCACGGGGCTCCTCACCGGTGATCGTGCTTGTCGACCCATATTCGAGCCTTCCGCAATGAGCCCGTGCCCGAGCAACCGGGCAGCATTCGCAACCATCAAGTAACCATTGATGCCATGGCCGACCTCATCCGCACTCGGTTCCAGAACCCATGGGAACCCCGAACAACCCCTTGTCGCACGGGCATGACGGAAGCACGCAGAACCGGGCGTGAAAAACCATCGGTCTCCAGTGCCGTAACCACCCATTGAGACTGGAGAATCCTCAGAAGTTCACGCCCGGTTCTTCATCAGGCAAATCTCAGACCTGCTTCGCGATGGCTGCACCCACCTCGGAGTCGATCTTGGTCCAGTACTCGATCATGTGGGTCTTCACCGGCTCTTCCACATCGGTGTCGACGATCTGGCTCACGAGCGTGTCCACAAGATCGGCGCGCTCCTTGTCGCTGAAGACGTCGCGCACCAAGGAGTGCGCCTGGCCGAAATCATCGTCCTCAGCATGCAACCGGGCTGCAGAACGCACCAGGTCACCGTCGTTCTCCCAGGAGTCATCGGCCTTGCCCTCACCCACAGCCCAGGGGCGCCCGTAGGAATTCGGGGCGTACACCGGCGCATTGCCCGAATCCGCGACGCGCATGTGCCCGTCGAAGGTGTAGGCGTTGGTCGGCACGATCGGACGATTCACCTCCAGCTGCTCGAAGTTCGGCCCGATACGGGTGCGAGCGGCGTCGTTGTAGGCGAACACCCGGCCCAACAGCATCTTGTCCGGCGAGAAACCAGTACCCGGCACGGTGTTGGACGGCGAGAACGCCGCCTGCTCGATCTGACCGAAGAAATTCTCCGGATTGCGGTTCAGCTGGAACTTGCCGACCTCGATGAGCGGATAGTCCTTGTGCGGCCACACCTTGGTGAGGTCGAAGGGATTGAAGCGGTACCCCTCGGCGTCCTCATAGGGCATGATCTGCACCTTGAAGGTCCAGCTCGGATAATTGTTCTCGGCGATCGCGTCGAAAAGATCCTCACGGTGATAATCGGCATTCTTGCCGGTGATCTCCATGGCTTCGTCGTTCGACATGTTCTCCACACCCTGGTCGGTGTGGAAGTGGTACTTCACCCAGAAGAGCTTGCCCTCGGCATTGGTCCATGAATAGGTGTGCGAGGAATAGCCGTTCATGTGGCGCCAATTGCGCGGCAGGCCACGCGGGCCCATCAGATAGGACACCTGGTGCGCCGATTCGGGCGACAGCGTCCAGAAGTCCCACTGCATGTTCGGGGAACGAAGCCCCTTGTCAGGAAGCCGCTTCTGGGACCGGATGAAGTGCGGGAACTTCAGGGGATCGCGGACGAAGAAGACCGGCGTGTTGTTGCCGACCATGTCGAAATTGCCCTGCTGGGTGTAGAACTTCAGCGCGAATCCGCGTACATCGCGCCAGGTGTCGGGTGAGCCCTGCTCACCGGCCACGGTGCTGAACCGGGCCAGCATCGGGGTGTGACGACCGAGCTGAAGGAAATCGGCCTTCGTGTAGGCGCTCACATCGTGGGTGATCTCGAGCTCGCCAAAAGCACCCGAGCCCTTTGCATGGGGGCTGCGCTCGGGGACCCGTTCACGATTGAAGTGCGCGAGGGTTTCCACCAGGTGCACGTCATGAAGGACGACCGGGCCGTCCGTGCCTACCGTCAGCGAATGCTCCTCGCTGATCGCTGGGGAACCGTTCTCGTTGGTCGGCGGATTCTTCGGATCGATGGCCATTGTGTTCTCCTCACTGCTTGTTGCGCGTCGCTGCGTGCGTCGCGGCCTTCGATGGGCCGGGGCTCTGCGTGTACTGAGGTTCTGCTTGTTCCATCTGTTCACTTGTTGTCTGGTCGGCGCGGACACCGCAACCGACCGCCACACCCATGCTTTCACGCTTGGCAAGCGGTTTCTACGATGGGGACCGTGCCCGAGCAACCGCGCAGCATCCGCAGCCACCAAGCCATCATCGAGGCCACGGCCGAGCTGATTCGCACCCGGGGTGTCTCCGGCATCTCGATAGCCGACATCATCGCCGAATCGGGCACCTCGGCAGGTTCGATCTATCACCACTTCCCCAACAAGCAGGCCATCGTGGTGGAGGTGGCTCATCAAGCAATGCGCTGGCCACTCACTGCGATCGACGCCTACGCCGACAACCCCTCCTCCCCCGCCGAACTGTTCGGCTTCGCCGTGGAAGCGCTGCGCTTCGACACCGACCTGGCAGATCTACTGGTGCAACTCGGCTCTGGCGCCCTCACCGATGATGGACTGGGACGCCACCTGCGTGCTGAGTTCACCCAACTGCGCGATGCCCTCGATGCGACCCTCGGCTCATGGGCGGAGTGCAACGGCGTCGCCCACGAACGCGTGAATGGCCTGGGTCAGATGCTGGTGGGGCTCATCTTGGGCTTCGCGGCCCAACGCGTGCTGGTGGACGAGTTCAACGATGAGGCCTACCTGGCCCACGGCAAGGCCCTGCTCATGGCGCCGGTGGAGCGCAACTGAGCTAGCGCAACTGAGCTGGAGTGGTCCTCAGCCGACGAGCTGCTGTATCTGCGCGCGGGCATCGGCGAGCGCGGGGCCGTACCAGGCCAGCGGACGCTCAGGGACAATCCGCACATCCATGCCGGGGAAGCACTCGGGGCCATCGCTCGGGGTGAATGAGTAGGGCGCGTCCATGAGCAGTACGAGGTCGGCGCCACTGGCCTTCAAGGCATCCAGCTCGAGCTTGGGATAACGGGCGTGCTGCCAGTCCTCGATGGGGAGCGGTGCCAAGCCGACACAGCTGCGGTGCAGCACATCGGCTGCATAAGTGTCTGGGCCGATGACCATCCAGGGGTCGCGCCAGATGCACACGATGGCGGTCCTGGTGATGGGCGGATCGGGTTCGAGCCAGTTGTTTCGAGCCTGCACCAACCAGTCGGGCGGGGCCACGCCGAGAGCTTGGTCGAAGAGCCGGCCAAGACTGCTCAACGCCTGGTCCACGGTATCGATGCTTGTCACCCACACAGGGACGCCGGCATCGCGGAGCTTGTCCACGTCGAAGCGGCGATTCTCCTCCTGGTTGGCGATCACCAGATCCGGGTGCAATGCGGCAATGGCTTCGCGATCGGGGTTCTTGGTGCCGCGTACACGGACAACCTCGTGCCCGGCGCGCCGTTCGATGTCAGCCGGGCGCACGCACCAGTCGGTGCACCCCACCAGCAGCTGCGGTACCGACTCGGCGAGGGCCTCGGTGAGCGATGGAACGAGGCTCACCACACGCTGCACAGGTTGGGGAAGCTCCACCTCGTAACCCAGATCATCTCTTGTCACCACTACATCTTCCTCCACGCACCTCAGCTGCCCGCATCCACGATGGCGAGCGGTGGAGCGTCGCTGTTCGAGTGCCTGGAAAAGTGACGGTGACCTTGTGGGCAATTCGATTCCATTCGGACCCCAGTGTGCGATGCCTGGAACGGCCCAGAAGGCGTCCTACAGGCAATCGCGCGTTTGGATTCCGCACAGTTTGCTCGTGAGACCCCGAATTACCGTCCTCAGCACGTGAAACTCCCGCAAATACGGAAGCGGGATTGTGGTTGCATGGGCACATGCCCACACTGACGGTCGTCCAGCACGTTGCATTTGAAGATCTCGGCGCATACGAACCGGTGCTGCTCGATTACGGCTACGAGATCCAGGTGCTCCAAGCGGGTGTTGACGACCTCGCTCCGATCAAGACGGCAGACCTTGCGATCGTGCTGGGGGGTCCCATCGGTGTGGGCGATGTGGACCGCTATCCCTGGCTCGCCCAGGAACTGGCGACCGTCTCTGACCGCGTCAATTCCGGTCGGCCAACCCTGGGCATCTGCCTCGGCGCCCAGCTGATGGCCTCAGCTCTGGGCGCGCGAGTGGCGCCGACCGGCACCAAGGAAATCGGCTACGCGCCGCTGGAACTGACCATTGACGGACGCAACTCGATCCTGGCGCCCTTCGCCAATCAGCCGGTGCTGCACTGGCACGGCGATCACTTCGAAATTCCCATGGGTGCAAAACTGCTGGCCAGCACGCCGATATGTACTGAGCAGGCATTCGCGCTGGGCCCGAACCTGCTCGGTTTCCAGTTCCACATCGAGGTTCGCCCTGACCACATTGAGCGCTGGCTGATCGGTCACACCCAGGAACTCGGCGATGCCGGAATCGATCCCCGCACCATACGCCACGACGCAGCACGGCTCGGGTCCCTGGTGGCCGAGCGGGGCGTCACGGTGCTCGAGAGCTGGCTCAAGGGCCTCGACGACTGAGCCGGTGCCCGGCGGAGTCCCCCGTCGCCCCCGACAGGGTGTCATGGGTTCATTCCATTTCGCCCTGAAAGCACGTGATGTGATCTACCGCAGATGCGTAAACATCCCTCACTGATCTTTGGCATCAGTCGAAAGTCAGCTCTAGGCTGACTCGCGACAATCGTGACAAATGTGGTTCCTGAATCGTCCTCCAGCCCGAGACATGCTCATGTGAACCAAAGGACGAATCGAGGTACCCACGACGACCACGGCGACATATCAACTCGTTCGCACTGAAATCCCGAATACGCGCCATGGGTTGTCGGCCGTGTGGAGCGACTGGGACAGCCCAGCAACAGGCAGGCGAGTTCCTGGCAGCGTCCCTATCGGCATCATTGCCGCCCTGGTTTCCCTCGTGGTATCGGCATTCATCGTACGCACCGGCTTCAACCTGGCGTATTCCGACGCTCAATCGCATCTGACCATCGCCCGGCAACTCCTCGACACTCGCAGCACCCCCGGCCTGGTCCAACTCGGCACGGTATGGTTGCCGGTTCCTCACCTGCTGTTGGCACCTCTTGTTCTTGTCCTGTGGCTGTGGCACACCGGCTGGGGTGCAGCGATACTCGGTGCAGTGTGCCTGGGTGTCACCGCTGCGAGTCTCTACAGAGTCATGGCCAGGTGGGGAGCCGGTCGGTTGGGCAGGCTGGCGGCAGTCGGCGTGGTTGTCGTCAACCCGACCATGCTGTATCTGTCCTCTACTGCACTTACCGAGCCGGTACTCATCGCGTGCATGTCGGCCAGCCTCGCGGGCATCGCCACCCTTGCCACCCGGCGCCGCCTCTCCAGCCCCGGGGAAGCCGCCATCTTCTGCGGGATCCCCGCTGCTCTGGCGGCTCTGTGCCGCTACGAAGGGTGGGCGCTCGCCGTCACCGGAGCCGTCTTCGTGGGTGTGCTGAGCTACCGGCGGAGCAATGGCAAGGCCTCCAGAACGATTGCGATGATGGTGGGATTCATAGCCCCGCCGCTACTTGCGATGTCGTGGTGGGTGGGGTTCAACTGGGTCGTCTTCCACCAGCCACTGGAGTTCCTCAGCGGCGAGTACTCAGCAAATGCTCAGCAAACCGGCGTCATCTCCGCTGGAACGAGTACGCAAGCACATCTCGCAGCCACCATACGGACATTGAACATGGCGGTCTCGTCGAGCGCGGGCTGGGTACCGCTGGTTGTTGCCGCGATGGGACTGCTCGTGGTGCTATTCAGACCGCACAGGCTCCTGCCTCTGCTGTTCCTTGTGACATCGGCATCCAGTTATCTTTTCCTGGTTGTTGCGCTGTACACCGGACAAGCGATCATCTGGAACAAGGCCACGGGGGCTTCCTATGCCTGGAACAACCGCTTCGGCATGGCCAGCATCCTTCCCATCGCCCTGCTCACCGGCGCCGGCGTCGAAGCGCTGGCCCACGCCGCCCGAAAGACAGGTATACCCACACCGGGAATTCGGGCTGTGGCAGTTCTGTGCGGTGCTTCCCTCATGATCGCGCTGGTGGCCCAGTCGATGTGGATCTTGCAGCGTCCGACCGAGCGATCTCTGGTTCTCACCGAAGCCGCCGAGTCCTGGGACGCTGGAACCTACTCACGCCATGCCGCGGAATGGCTGCACGACCACTACGACGGCGGCGGCATACTCCTTGATGAGACCATCAACAAGAATGCCAATCTTCCCCAGATCGGGATTCCGCTCCGTCAGTTCTACATCCGCGCCGACGACACCCTCTTCGACCAGGCGGTGGCCGATCCGCTCGGCCACGCACGATGGATATGGATGAGCTCCAATCAATCCGATGCTGTACGGCAGGCAATGGCCCCCGAAGAGGTCCGGAGCCACTATCGAATCGCATACCGCAACGAGGAGATCACGATTCTTGTGAGGACTGACAGATGACAACCCTCGGCAAAGGACACAATCTGTCGCCCGACATGCCATCAAGTGACCATGGGATGCCCACGATTGACTCCCGGATGGCTGATCCCCAACTGCTCATTCGCATGGGCTACGGCGCTGATGCCGTGAATGTAGAACGCAACTCGATTCCCTGGTGTCTGGAAGGCACGACACTGTGGATTGCTGCCTCTGAGCCGGTGGGCGTCTCGATGGAAATGGCCATTCGTGATGAGCTCGCCGAGAAAAACCAAGATCGCGTGCACTTCGACAACCTGGGGTTTCTGGCTGCGAGTCATGAGACAATCGCCGCTGCCCAACGGGAACTGCGGGAACAACTGAGGGTTGAGGCGTCCGAGAGACTCGCCGAGGATCATCCCCGCTTCTCGGCCCGAGACGGTCTGCACAGTTGGCAGATGGCGTTTCCGGCAATCCTCATCGCGCTCGGGGGTATCGGTTTCCTGACGGGCTGGCAGCGGATGGTCATCATCTTTTTCGCCGTCGGCAATGTATTCTTCTTCGCCAATGTAGGGTTCAAGGTGGCGGCGGCTTGTGCCAGGCCGGGCAGGAGAATCCGCGACAATCGGTTCAGATCAGCAGAAGCGCGCCTCGTGGCAGAATCCCACCCGCTCACCGCGCTACCCACCCCGCCGGAACAGAATTCCACACACCACAAACAGCTCGACGATGAATGGCCCATCTACTCGATTCTCATCCCTGTTTACAAAGAGGCAGGCGTACTGGCCCAGGTAATACGAAGTATCGGTGAGTTGGACTACCCGCACGACAAGCTCGATGTCATGGTTCTTCTCGAAGAAACAGATACTGAGACAATCGAGGCCGCTCGGACCGCGCGTCCCCAGCCGTGGGTAAGACTCGTCATTGTGCCCGACGGCGAGCCCCGCACCAAGCCACGTGCCTGCAACTACGGGCTTCAGCTGGCTCGGGGCGAATACGTGGTGATCTACGACGCGGAGGATCGCCCCGATTCCGACCAGCTCAAGCGGGCACTCATCAGTTTCAGGCAAGACGCACTTCTCCGTGAATATGGGAGCTCCACAAAAACGCTGGCCTGCGTTCAAGCCTCACTGAACTTCTACAATCCTGACTACAACGTGCTCACCCGTATGTTCTCCATCGAGTACGCGCAATGGTTCGATTCCATGCTCACCGGACTGGATGTGTTGAATACTCCAATGCCGCTCGGCGGCACGTCCAATCATTTCTTGCGCAGCGCGCTCATGGAGGTTGGCGGGTGGGATCCCTACAACGTCACAGAGGACGCCGACCTTGGACTGCGTCTCACTGCTTCAGGCTATCGCGTGGACATGATCCGCTCTACGACTTGGGAGGAGGCCACCCCTGAGTTAGTGCCGTGGATCAAGCAGCGCACCAGGTGGATCAAGGGCTACCTCATCACCTCTGCCATCAATTTGCGGCGTCCCCTGCGTTGGGTCCAGCGCAATGGCATACGAGCCTCCATTGCGATGTTCGGCCTCATTTTTGGCACCCCCATCTCCTTCCTGTTATATCCGATTACCCTGCTCTTCACCGCATTCGCATGGCTTATCGGCCCGGTATTCCCGATCTGGATACCCTGGCCGCTTCTCGTATTCGGGATGTTCAACATGATCGTCATGAATCTGGCCATGATAATCAGTTCTGGCTGTGCGGCCTGGCGCCGCTACAACTGGCGCATCGCCTTCTTCGCCGTGTTCCTGCCCATCTATTGGCTGCTTCACTCAGTGGCGGCCTGGCGGGCAGCGATTCAGCTCATCTATGCGCCATTCCAATGGGAGAAGACACCCCACGGTCTCACCGAGGAGTACGACGACGAGATCGTCGACACGCATGGTCTTGCGCACTCTGCACGGGGCTGAGGCTGACCGCTGTTACAGCCCTACCGCCCTGAGTAGGGTTTGACACGGCCTGTGGCGAGAAGCACTGCGAGAGAGGAATCGAATACCAGATGAGCACGACGACTCTCAACGAGGCACCTTCGGGCCCAGCCAGGGTCAAAGCCATGCTCGCCTCGCTGGGGCCAGAGGACCGAAGGTCGCTGGCCGGGATGGCTGCTGTCATCGCCGCGCTTCACCTCATCGGCTTCGGTGTGCTGTTCGTGCTCGTGGCGCCGAAGCACTACGCGCTGGGCGGCAGCACTCCGGTATTCACCGTGGGAGTTGGGTTGCTGGCCTACACCTTCGGGTTGCGCCATGCTTTCGACGCCGACCACATCGCCGCCATCGACAACACCACTCGTAAGCTGCTCACTGATCGTCAACGCCGGGAGTTCGAAAGCCTCGGTTTTCAGCGCCGCCCCTTGTCCGTGGGTTTCTGGTTCTCGCTGGGCCACTCGACGATCGTTTTCGCGTTGGCATTCCTGCTGAGTGTTGGGATCCGTGCGCTGGCAGGCCAGCTCAGCGATGGCGGGTCCGCGCTGCGCACCGTCACCGGGATCATCGGCTCAGCGGTGTCAGGGGTGTTCCTGTGGATCATCGGGATCCTCAACCTCGCGGCCCTGATCGGGATCGTGCGCGTCTTTCTTGGGATGCGTAGGGGGCAGTTCGATGAGGCCGAGTTGGAACACAGCCTCGACCAGCGCGGCTTCATGAACCACTTCCTCGGCGGGCTGACCAGGTCGGTGCGCAAACCCGCGCACATGTACCCGATCGGAGTGCTCTTCGGTCTTGGCTTCGACACGGCCACCGAGGTCGGCCTGCTCGTGCTGGCCGGTGGAGTTGCGGCTTTTCACCTGCCGATCTACGCCATTCTCGTGCTGCCGGTGCTTTTCGCCGCTGGGATGTCGCTGATGGATGCCCTCGACGGAGTGCTCATGAACGGCGCCTACGGCTGGGCCTTCTTCAAACCGGTGCGCAAGGTCTTCTACAACCTCACCATCACCTCGATCTCAGTGATCGTTGCCCTTGCCATCGGCACAATCGAGATCGTCAGTGTGCTCGCAGACCAGGCGCACATCGAAACAGGGATGCTCGCCGACATTGCTGCCATTCCGCTCGACATCGCCGGATACGGCATCGTCGCACTGTTCCTGCTGGCCTGGATCGTTGCACTCGGCGTGTGGCGGATCGGTCATGTCGAGGAGCGCTGGTCTGCAGATCTGCAGATCAGCGACTGAGGCCTCCAGCCTCATTCGGGCCGCCGCTGCGGCAAGAATCGGAACATGGATCCGAGCCGGCGAGCCGCGGCTAAACTCGCTTTCACTTGGTAGCAAAACCGACGGGAAGGTCGCCATGCAGCTCTCGCCCCGCGAGCAGGAGAAACTCATGATCGTGGTCGCCGGAGACCTCGCCCACAGGCGACGCGAACGGGGCCTGAAGCTCAACCACCCGGAGGCCACCGCCTACATCAGCGCAGAGCTCATCGAGGCGGCCCGCGACGGTCGCACCGTTGCGGAACTCATGTCTCTCGGCGCCACCCTGCTGACAAGGGATGATGTCATGGAGGGCGTGCCCGAGATGTTGCACACCGTGCAGATCGAAGCCACCTTCGTGGACGGCACGAAACTCGTGACGGTGCACGATCCGATCAGATGAGAGGTTGAGCGTGATTCCAGGGGAATTTCACCTCGGTGAGGAGCCGATCGAGATCAACGCGGGGCGGCCGAGCATTGAGCTCAGTGTGCTCAACACCGGCGACCGGCCGATCCAGGTGGGCTCGCACTACCACTTCGCCGAGACCAACTCCGCGCTTCACTTCGACCGGGACGCGGCCAGGGGTTTCAGGCTGGACATCCCCGCTGGAACCGCCATCCGCTTCGAGCCGGGCGACGCGCAGACCGTGCAGCTGGTCGCCATCGGTGGCGCCCGCCGGGTCTACGGCCTCGACGACCAGGTCGATGGACCACTCGATCCCGGCCCGGGCGCCACAGGCCCCGCAGGTGCCCACTCACCGGACGTCACCTCCCCCGCATCCGAGCTGCCCACCGGCGACTCGTCCCAGGATGAATCGCCGGTTACCGATGCCCCCGACGCCGGAACGAGATTGCAGTCATGAGCCGCACACTTTCCAGGCAGACCTATGCCGCACTGTACGGACCCACCACCGGCGACTCGGTGCGCCTGGCCGACACCGATCTGTGGGCCAAGGTCGAGCGCGATTGCACCATCTACGGCGACGAGGTGGTCTTCGGCGGGGGCAAGGTGATCCGCGACGGCATGGGCCACAACGGCCAGTTGGTGCGCGACCAGGGCGTGCCCGACACCGTCATCACCAATGCCCTCATCATCGATGCCACCGGCATCTACAAGGCCGATGTGGCGTTGCGGGACTCGCGCATCTTCGCGATCGGCAAGGCCGGCAATCCCGACATCCAGGATGGCGTGGACATCCCGATCGCGGCATCCACCGAAGTCATCGCGGGTGAGAACAAGATCCTCACCGCTGGCGGCATCGACGCCCATGTGCACTTCATCAGCGTCGACCAGATCTGGACCGAGCTGGCCTCGGGCGTCACCACGATGATCGGCGGCGGCACCGGCCCGGCCGACGGGACCAACGCCACCACCATCACGCCCGGCTCATGGCATCTGACCAGGATGCTGCAGGCCACCGAGGCCTTCCCGATGAATGTCGGCTTCTTGGGCAAAGGCCATGCGTCCCGGGTTGAGCCGCTGGCCGAGCAACTGCGAGCCGGCGCGATGGGCCTGAAGATTCACGAGGACTGGGGCGCCACCCATTCGGCGATCGACACCTCGCTGCGCGCCGCCGACGAGTTCGACGTGCAGGTGGCAATCCACACCGACACACTCAACGAGTGCGGCTTCGTGGAGGACACCATCAAGGCGATTGCCGGGCGTTGCATCCACACGTATCACACCGAGGGCGCTGGCGGAGGCCACGCACCCGACATCATCCGGATGGCCGGGCTGGCGAATGTGCTTCCCAGCTCCACAACGCCGACGCTTCCCTACACGACCGACACCATCGATGAGCACCTCGACATGCTCATGGTCTGTCACCACCTCAACCCGCAGGTGCCGGAGGACATCGCCTTCGCCGACTCGCGGATCCGCGCGGAGACGATCGCCGCCGAGGACGTGCTGCATGACATGGGCGTGTTCTCCATGGTCTCCTCGGATTCCCAGGCAATGGGACGCGCAGGTGAGGTGATTCTGCGCGCCTGGCAGGTGGCCGACTGCATGAAGCAGCGTCGCGGCTCGCTGGAGGGCGACTCGGAGTTCGACGACAACGAGCGCATCAAGCGTTTTGTGTCGAAGTACACGATCAATCCGGCCATCGCGATGGGCATCGCCGCCGAGGTGGGTTCGGTCGAGGTGGGCAAGTGGGCCGACCTGGTGCTGTGGGAACCCGCCTTCTTCGGGGCGAAGCCGTTCATGGTGATCAAGGGTGGCCAGATCACCGACGCCGTGATGGGTGACCCGAACGGTTCGATCCCCACGCCGCAGCCGCTCACGATGCGCCCGCAGTTCGGGGCCTTCGGCGCCGCGCCGGGCAAGAATTCGCTGACCTTCATGTCGCAGGCTTCAGTGGACGCCGGGGTGCCAGCGGAAGCGGGTCTGCACCGCGAGGTGGCAGCAGTGCATGGCGTGCGCCAGCTCACCAAGGCCGACATGGTGCACAACAGCGCCACGCCTGACATTCACGTGGATCCGCAAAGCTATCAGGTGAGCGTGGACGGCAAGCCGATCACCTGCAAACCGGCCGACCAGCTGGCTCTGGCCCAGCGCTACTTCCTGTTCTGAGGCAACATCGTGATCATCGAGGAATTGCAGGGCAATGTCGTCGACATCGACGCTGCCGAACTGAGGAGTCTGCACGTGGAGACCGTGCGTCTCGACGAGGAGGACCTGCGCAAGCCCGTGCAACGAGTGTGCAGCGACCACGGTCACGAGTACGGCCTGCGGCTGCCACGCGGTACCGTGCTCGCCGATGGTGACCTCATCGCCCGCAACGATCACGGCATCGTGGTGATCAAAGTGGCATCCACAAGGGTGATCGTCATCACGCCGGTGAGCACCGAGCAGATGGGGCGGGTGGCTCATGCCCTCGGCAACCGCCACATGCCCGCCCAGTTCAGCACCCACGCTGACGGCACGACCGAGATGGTGATGCCCGAGGACCACACGACCATCAGCTACCTGCGCCACGAGGAGGTGCCGTTCTCGGTTGAGGAGCGGGTGCTGACCGAGCCCTTCCACCATGCCGAGCACACCCACTGAGTCAGAGGCGGTCGGCCCAGGGGCTGCGCCGACCGCCGGCTCGGCCGACCAGCTTCATGGCAAGGCTCTGACATGAGCACTGCGAGGAGTAGCTCGCCTTCCCGAAATGACGCAGCCAACACAGCAACCGGCCGGACTGGGTTCACCTCTCACCCCGACTGGAACCAGACGCTCCCCTTCGCGCCCTGGCGGTTGCCGCTCGCACAGATCCTCGACTCTGCCGCCCCCACCGGAACTTTTTCGCACTCCTTCGGCATGGAGACCGCTCTTGTCAGGGGAGTAGTGCATGACGCGGACAGCTGCGCGGCGTGGCTGCGGGCCTATCTTTTCGGGTCGCTAGTGCTCAACGATGCCCTCGCGACCCGGCTGGCCGCCCAGGACTTGTCCGCCGAACAGCTGTGCGATCTGTCGGATTACCTGGAGGCATCGGTGATGGCACCCGAGGCGCGGCGCGCCAACAGCGCCGTCGGCCGGCGGATGCTGCAGATCGCCGCAGATGGGTTCGGCATCCCGGTGGTGCAACAATTCGCTGAACTTGCTGGTCAGCGGCACATTCATCCGCATCCGGCGCTGGTGGCGGCTGCAGTGGGTTGCGGGCTGGGCGCGCCGTGGCAGGAGACCTGCGGGCTGTACCTGTACTCCTGCCTCACCAGCCTCGTGCAGAACGCGGTGCGCGCCATCCCCCTGGGTCAGGTGGCTGGGCAGGCGGTGCTCGCCGGCCTGACGTCACCGGTCGTGGATGCAGTCATGGCCGCCGAACACGCCGACGAGCACGATCTCGGCGCAAGCAGCCCGCTGCTCGACGTCTACCAGTGCGAGCACGAGACCCAGCTCGGCCGCATGTTCATCTCGTAATCTCGGCAGGACAACGGAGGGAGTATTCATGTCACGACAGGCAATCCGGGTGGGAATCGGCGGACCGGTAGGGGCCGGCAAGACGCAGCTGGTCGAGCGAATGACCCGCGCGCTCACCGACGAATTCTCGATGGCCGCTGTCACCAACGACATCTATACGATCGAAGACGCCAGGATCCTCACCGCTACGAGCGTGCTGCCCCCCGACCGCATCGTCGGCGTGGAGACCGGCGGCTGCCCGCACACCGCCATTCGCGAGGACACCTCGATGAACGAAGAGGCCATCGCAGGGCTGCTCGAGACCCACCCCGATCTGGAAATCATCTTCGTGGAGTCCGGGGGGGACAATCTGTCGGCAACCTTCAGCCCGGAGCTGGTGGACGCCTCCATCTACGTCATCGATGTGGCCCAGGGCGAGAAGATCCCCCGCAAGGCAGGCCAGGGCATGATCAAGTCGGACTTCCTGGTGATCAACAAGATCGACCTGGCGCCCTTCGTCGGTGCCGACCTCGACGTGATGCGCGCCGACTCCCTGCATTTCCGCGGTGACAAGCCATTCTGCTTCACCAACCTCAAAACGGATGAAGGCCTCGACGCAGTGCTCGACTGGCTGCGTCACAACGTGATGATGGTCGACCTCAGGTGACCCGGACCGGTGAGGCGCGCCTCACCCTCGCCAACCGCGGCAGCCGAACCATTGCGGCGGAGCAGTACTGCCGCGGCGCGCTCAAGGTGATGCATCCCAGCGTCGGGGCGGGGCCGGCCACGCCGCGCTGGACGCTGGTGAACCCCGGCGGCGGCTTCGTGGACGGTGACCGCTACAGCGTGAAGATCGAGGTTGCCGAAGACGCCGTTGCGGTGGTGGATGCGCAATCGGCCACCAAGATCTACCGATGCCAACGCGACCACGCCCAGCAGAACATCGCGGTGACCCTGGGCTCCCACGCCACGCTGAGCCTGCGGCCGCATCCCCTCATCGCCTACCGCGACGCCCGCTATGTGCAGGACATGGTGGTCACGATGGATCCCACAGCCACTTTCGTCAGCCGGGAGTTGGTCACCGCCGGTTGGTCGCCTGATGGTGCCCGGTTCAGCTACGGTGCACTGCGGCTGCGCCAACAGGTGCGCTTCGCCGACGGCCGACTGGCGCTGGTGGACAACCTCGTGCTCGAACCGGACGCGTTGGACCCGTGCTCCCCCACGGTGCTGGCCGGTCACACCCACCTGGGCACACTGACCGTGGTCGCTCACGGCCTCCCCGACGTTGCGCGGATTCGTGAAGTGTGCGCTGAGTCCCGCGGCGCCATGGGCCCGGAGACGAATTGCCGCTGCGGGGTCGGTGGCATTCCCGGCACCTCGGTGCTGGTCCGCTGTCTGGGCGGCTCCACCCAGCAGGTCGAGCACCTGCTCGACACCGTGGAGACCCTGTTGTCCTAGCGAACCCCGCCGAGCGCATCGGCCAACGCGACCAGTCTGGCAAGTCCCAGTTTGGAGATGTAGATGAAGGTGGATCGCCGGTCGCGTGGATCAATCTCGCGGTAGACCAGGGACTTGGTGGCCAAGATGTCGATATGCCTTGTCAGCGTCGGGGATGTGGCGCCAGTTGCCTTGGCCAGGTCGGTCATCGACATGCCCTGAGGTGTCACCTCGGCGAGCGCGGCGAGCGCCAGAAAACCCTCGAGGCTGATCCCGACAGCCCGTGACATGGACGCCACATCTGCCATGAGCGCGCGTGCCTCGCGGATCTGGTGGAGCGCGTCGGCAGCAGGACTCAGCGCGGTTCCAGTATCCATGGACATCACGACCTCCATCACTTGTCAGACATCTGGTCAAGTGAACGACAGGTTACAGGGCTTTCTCCAACCTCTGGACGCCGCGTCGGCCCGCCTGCACTCGTGCCGATTCGGCCCTCGGGCTGGCCGGCCCCGCCCTGACCCTGGGACGCCCGTAGGCTTGAGGAGATTCGTGGGGCCTCACGCGACGGCCAGAACACCAACAGTCGGCCAGTGAGAACAGAGCACTGCATACCAACGCGATCGGGGGTGAATCCGTGGTCTACAGGATCGGGATGGTCCTCCCCCTCCAGGGGCCGGGCGGCCTCTATGGGCCCTCGGCGATGGCCAGCGCCGAACTCGCAGCCCAGGAGATCAACGACGACGGCGGACTGCTCGGCCAGCAGATCGAACTCGAGTGGGTGGACGGTGGCGAAGCCCCGGGGGCGATCGCCCGCGATGTGGATCAGCTCATCTCGCATCGCGGTATCCAGGCGATCGCCGGCTGGCACATCTCGTCGGTGCGCAATGCCCTCGTGCCCGTGGTCGCAGGCCGGGTGCCCTATGTCTATCCCGCGCTCTACGAAGGCGGCGAGGCCCGACACGGCGTGTATTGCACCGGCGAGAAACCCGAGGCCTATCTGCTGCCCGCGCTGCGCTGGTTCCAGTCCACCCTGGGTGTGCGCCGTTGGTTCCTGATGGGCGACGACTACATCTGGCCCCGCCGGGTGTGCGAACTGCTGGAGCAGCGCGCCGCCTCGCTCGGCGTGAGCATCGCCGGACACCGCTTCCTCTCCTACGGCAGACCCGATCCGATCGGCATGCAATGCGGTCTGGACACCATCCGCGCCAGCCACTGCGAGGGCGTCATCTCGTTGATGATCGGGCAGAATTCGGTGGACTTCCACCGCGCCTTCGCCCAGGCCGGCCTGCCGGACAGTGTGGTGAGGCTGTGCCCGCTGTCCGACGAGAATGTGCTGATGGCCAACGGCGCCCCCAACAATGAGGGGCTGTATGCCGCCAGTGCCTACTTCAACACGCTCACCACCGAACCGGCTCTGGACTTCATCGGCCGCTACTACCGTTTCTACGGCGACGGTGCCCCCGCGCTGTGCGGACCCGCCGAGTCGTGCGTCGAAAGCCTGGACGCCCTGGTCGCGCTGGTCCGCAAGGCCGGCTCGCTGAGCACCACCCAACTCGACCGCGTCGTCAACGGCACCAGCTTCCGGAGCCCCCGCGGCACAGTGCGCTTCCGCGGGAACGAGATCCAGCAAGCCGTCTACCTCGGCAGATCCGACGGCCTCCGGTTCGATGTGCTGACCGACATCGACTGAGCCTGGCAGGGCCACACACTCCTGGTGCATGACACCGACCTCAGATGGTCAGCACCTCGCGCACCGCACTGACCGACTCTTGGCCACCATTGCCCCCGGAGAGGATGCGTCCCGAAGCCATCACGAAGTACCGCGAGCAGTGCATCACCGCGAAGTCGATCTGCTGCTCGACCAGCAGCACCTGAATGCCGCTCGCCGCGAGTTCCAGAATGGTGCGCCGGATGTCGGCCACGATGGAGGGCTGGATGCCCTCGCCAGGCTCGTCGAGGATGAGCAACTTCGGCTGGGTGATCAGTGCGCGGGCGATGGCCAATTGTTGACGCTGGCCACCACTCATGAGTTCTGCCTTGCGGGAGCCGTATTCACGCAGATCAGGAAAGCGATCCATCATGTCGTCGATGAGGCTCTTCGGCGCGTGGCTGGATCCCGCAACCAGCTCCATGTTCTCCAGCGCGGTGAGTTGCCCGAAGGACTGCTGGCCCTGCGGCACATAGGCGATTCCGCGGCGCACCCGCTCATGCGGCGACACCTTGGAGATGTCCTCGCCGTCCCACATGATCGTGCCATGCAGGGTGCGGATCAGCCCGATGATCGTCTTCATCAACGTGGACTTGCCAGCCCCGTTGTGCCCGAGGATCGCCACCAGCCCCTCGTCGGGAACCTCCAGCGAAATCTCGTGCAGCACCTTCGTGCGCCCATAGCCCGAAACAAGGCCCTCGATACTCAACATGTTCAGACCGCCTCCGCTGCCCCGAGGTAGACATCCTGGACCCGCTTGTCCGCCTGGATCTGTTCGACCGAGCCCTCCACGAGCACAGAACCCCTGGCCATCACCGTGACGGCGTCGGCATATTTCCGCATGAACTCCATGTCGTGCTCGACGATCATGACCACCCGCCCAGGGCAGATCGTCTTGAGCAGCTCTCCGGTCTGGTCGCGCTCCTCCAAAGTCATTCCTGCGACTGGCTCGTCAAGCAGCACCACCCTGGCGTCCTGCGCCATGACCATGCCGATCTCCAGCCACTGCTTCTGACCGTGCGAGAGCGCCCCTGCCAGCTCGCTCATGTGATCGGTGAGCCCGATGACCTGCAGAATCTCATGGATCCGCTCGGGAATCCCACGGCGCAGCGTGAACAGCGAGGTCCAGCTGCGTCCACCGCGGTAGGCGATGTCGAGGTTCTGCAGCACCGTCTGACGCTCGAAGACCGTGGCGGTCTGGAAGGAGCGGCCGATGCCGAGCCGGGCGATGTCCTGCACCCTCATGCCAGCCAGATCATGCCCGCCGACGGTGATTTTCCCGGTGTAGGGGACCAGCCCGGTGATCGAGTCGATGAGCGTGGTCTTCCCCGCACCATTCGGGCCGATGAGGAAGTGCACGTGGCCCTCTGCGACGTCGAGATCCACGTGGTCGACGGCGTGGAAGGCGCCGAAGGCAACCACCAGATCCTCGATCTTGACGTCCAGGTCCTTCGCGTCGTGCAGCGATTCGCGGGGGCTCATCGGGTCACCAACTCCTCAGTTCCAGTGGCCGATGCCACGCCCTGGGCATCACTCGCCGGTGTTCGGCGCCGTTTGCGCAAGAACTTTCCGCCCATCGAGGCGAGGCCACCCGGCAGCAGGGCGATCACGACGATGAACAGCGCGCCTTCCAGGTACACCCAGAAATCGGGGAAGGCGTTCGACAAGGAGTTCTGCGCGATCGAGACGATGAGCGAACCGATGATCGGGCCCAGGAAGGTGGAGCGACCACCCAGTGCCACACCGAGCAGGAAGATGATCGAGGGCGTCACGCCGATGTCCGACGGCGAGATGATCCCCACGATGGGCACGAAGAGTGCGCCACCAACACCGGCCAGCACAGCGCCGTAGACGAAGGCGAAGGTCTTGATGGACGCCGGATCGTAGCCGAGGAAGCGCACCCGCTCCTCGGTGTCGCGCACTGCAACCAGCACCTCGCCGAAGCGGGAGTACATCAGGAAACCCGTGGCGAGGACCATGATGAAGGCCACGATCAGTGCGATGTAGAACAGCGTCAGCTGGTTCTTCGGGTCGAAGAGTGCGAATCCGAAGAAGCCGGTGAAACCGCTCAGGCCGTTCGAACCGCCGGTGGTGGTCTGTGCGCCGATGAGCAGCAGCGAGAAGGCCGCGACGAGCGCCTGGGAGAGGATCGAGAAGTAGGCGCCCTTCACCCGCCGAGTGAACACTGCGGCACCCAGACCCCAGGCCACCAGCGCCGGGATCAAGAAGATCGCGATGATGGTGAACACCGGGCTGCGGAAGGGCTCCCACCACCACGGCACTTGACCACTGCCGTACAGGAGCATGAAGTCCGGAACGCCATTGCCGCCGCTGGCGGAGGCATCGGCGAGCTTCATGTGCATCGCCATGATGTAGGCGCCCAGACCGAAGAACACGCCCTGGCCAAGGCTCAGTACGCCGCCGCGGCCCCACAGCAGGCCCAGGCCGACGGCCACCATCGAGTAGCACAAGAACTTGGCCATCAGGCCGGTGCTGAAGTCGTTGAGGAACAACGGCACCAGCGCCAGCACGATGAACAGGACCGCGAACAGGATCCAACTGGGCCGTGTGGGCCCCGCATGCGGTGCATCGCGCGTTGCGCCCACCGCATTGGCTCCGCGAGCAGGGGAACTCATCGGATTGCTCACGCCAGGCTCCTTGTCTTGAGGCTGAAGATGCCCTGCGGACGGAACTGCAGGAAGATCACGACCACGAGGAAGCTGACCCAGGTGGCCACACTCTGCGTCGACTCGTAGGCGATGGCGGACTGGATGATGCCCAGCGCGAAGGCTGCGATCACTGCGCCCCAGATGTTCGACAGACCGCCGGCGACCACGACGAGGAAGGCGTAGACGATGTAGTTCGAACCCAGCGTCGGGGTGGTCGAACCGATCAGCGTGATGGCCACGCCGGCCACACCTGCTAGACCGGAGCCGATGGCGAAGGTGAGCCGGTCTGTGTGACGGGTGGCGATACCGGAAGCTTCGGCGAGCTCACGATTCACCGTGACGGCGCGCATCTGGCGTCCGAGCTGGGTGGCCTTGAGCAGGCGTTGCAGCAGCAGTACCAGCACCACCGCCAGCACGATGATGAAGATGCGCGACACCGGAACGGTGGCGCCGAATATCGTCAGATGATCGGACAGCAGCGTGGGGATGTCGATGGACACCGCGGGGGCGCCGAAGACATTGCGCGCCAGCTGCTGCAGGATCAGCGACACACCGAAGGTGACCAGCAGTGTGTCGAGGGTTCTTGAGTACATGTATTGCAACACGCTCTGTTCCAGGATGACGCCGATGACGGCAGCCAGGAGGAAGGCGCAGGGCAGTGCGACGACGAAGGACCACCCCGGATTGCTGATCACGTGCTGCACCATGTACGTCGTGTAGGCGCCAATCATGATGAATTCACCATGGGCCATGTTGATGATGCCCATCTGGCCGAAGGTCAGGCTCATGCCGACTGCCGCCAGAAGCAGGACGGAGCCCACACTCAGCCCCGCGAAGAGCTGACCGACAATGATGTCCATTCCGTATCTCTCTTTCGCTGTCCGGGATCAGCTCAGGCCCTGGGCCCAGCTGTAGCCCTTGAGGTAGGGGTCGGGCTTGATGGGGGCGTCGGTCTGCCAGATCGTGTCGATCAGCGAATTGCTGTTGATCTGGCCGACTCGCGGCGTCTTGTACACGTGGTGGTTCTCGCCGTCGATGGTCATCTTCCCCTCGGGGGCATTGAAGGAGATGCCCCCGGAGGCATCTCTCACCTTGTTCACATCGAAGGATCCGGCCTTCTCAACGGCCAGTTTCCACAGGTACAGCGAGGAGTAGGCGGCCTCCATCGGATCACTGGTGACCCGATTCTGGCCGTAGCGCTTCTTGAAGTCCGCGACGAAGGTCTTGTTCTCGGGAATGTCGAGGGTCTGGTAGTAGTTCCAAGCCGTGTACTGGCCCTCGATGTTGTTCAGCCCGATGCCGGGGATCTCCTCCTCGGCTATGGACACCGAGACGGTGGGCATGTTCTGCGGGTTGAGGCCCATCGAGGCGAACTGGCGGAAGAAGGCGACATTCGAATCACCATTGAGGGTGTTGAACACCGCATCGGCACCGGAGTTCTTCAGCTTGTTGGCGATGGTGGTGAAGTCGGTGGCACCCAGCGGCACGTACTGCTCATCGACCACTTGCATGTCGTGCGACTTGGCATAAGCCTGGATGATCTTGTTGGCCGTGCGCGGGAAGACGTAGTCGGAACCGACCAGGAAGAGCCTCTTGTAACCCTTCGACTTCATCCAGTCCAGCGCAGGAACGATCTGCTGGTTCGGCGCGGCACCGAGGTAGTAGATGTTCGGCGAATCCTCCATGCCCTCGTACTGCACGGGGTAGTAGAGCAGGCCGTTGTCCTTCTCGAAGACCGGCTTCATGGCCTTGCGGGATGCGGAGGTCCAGCCACCGAAGACTGCAGCGACGCAGTCGGAACGGATCAGCTGGTCGGCCTTCTGGGCGAAGGTGTTCGGGTCGCTCGCACCGTCGGCGCCGACGATGTCGAGCTGCTTGCCCAGCACACCGCCACTGGCGTTGATCTCGGCCGCAGCCATGTCGAGGGAGTCACGCACCGTCTTCTCCGAGACGGCCATCGTTCCCGACAGCGAGTTGAGGAACCCCACCTTGATCTTGGAGCCAGAGGTGTTCACACAGGATTTCACCAGCTGCGAGGGGGCGGCTGATTCCTCCCCCACCCGGGCGCCGCACCCGGAGACGAACAGCCCGAAGGCGGCCGTGACTGCCACGAGCGGCAGGAGCGCCTTCCGCGGCAAACGGTTGAACTTTTGCATGAGCACCCTCCGAGATCAGCTCGGCTGCTAGGTTCCACTGAGTTTGTTTCCAGATGGAAAGACCACCGGTGAAATTAGCACCATTAAGACTCTCTACAGGGTCTGGTAACACGACCTTAACGAAGGGGTGACAAGGCCGTACGCATGCACGCACGGGTGCACGGCGGGCTGAGCCGCCCATTCTCGGTTCGGGCCAACCGGCAATACGACCGACGCCGGGGCCGCCAGGATGGCGCTGGCAACCTGTTGTCCGGCCATCCCCGAGGCATGCTGCACGGCTCAGGAATTAGGCTGAGCGGGTCGGCCCCTTGGGAAGGATGACCTTGAAGGACATCGTGGTGTTTTCCGGCTCGGCGCACGAGGAATTTGCGCAGAGCATTTGCGATCATCTCGGACTTCGGCTGTCCCCGGCCAGGCTCAGCCGTTTCAGCAATGACTGCCTGCAGGCGCAGCTGCTCGAGAATGTGCGCCAGCGCGATGTCTACATCGTCCAGCCCCTCGTGAAGCCCACCCAGGACAATCTCATGGAGTTGCTGCTGATGATCCAGGCGGCACGCAGCGCCTCGGCGGCGCAGATCACTGCGGTGGTCCCGCACTACTCCTATGCGCGCTCGGACAAGAAGGATGCCTCCCGCATCAGCGTCGGCGGGCGCCTGGTGGCTGACTTGCTGAGCACCGCCGGTGTCGACCGGGTGCTCACGATGCAGCTCCATGCACCGCAGGTGCAGGCCTTCTTCAGCGTGCCGGTGGACCAGCTGACCGCCATGGGGATCCTCGCCCAGTACTTCCACGGGCACTGTGACAACGCCGTCGTGGTGAGCCCCGATTTCGGCAACGCCAAGAGCGCGTCCACTTTCGCCAGGCTGTTGGGCGTACCCGTGGCGGCCGGGTCGAAGCGGCGCTTCGGCGATGACAATGTGGTGGTGGACACCATCGTGGGAGATGTGGTCGGCAAGCACGCCATCGTGATGGACGACGAAATCGCCACCGGCGGGTCGATCCTGGAACTCACCCGGCAGCTCAAGAACCAGGGCGCGCTGGATGCCTATGTCACCTGCACCCATGGGTTGTTCGCCGGCAAGGCTGTGGAGCGGCTGCGGGCGGAGCCCTTCATCCGCGGCGTCGTGACCACCGACACCGTTCCGGCACCCACAGGGTGGCCGGGACTGACGGTGCTGAGCGTTGCCCCGCTGTTCGCCGAGGCGATCGACCACATTCATGGCGGTAAGTCGGTCAGCAAGATCTTCGAGGGCATCGACCCGGTATATGCCCCACCGAAAGGCCAGGACGAGCTCTTCTGAGCACTGGGAACCCTTCGATATGCTCCAACAGGTTTGACCCGATCCAGCGAATTGATGCTCCATGAGGAGACAGATGCGAATCACCGTTGCCGGTGCAGGTTATGTGGGATTGTCGAATGCGGCGCTGCTCGCCACACACAATGACGTGGTCCTCATGGACATCGACACCGGCAGGATCGGTGCGGTGGCCCAGGGGAAGTCCCCAATCGTCGACGCCGAACTGGAAGAGGCCTTGTCCGGCAATGGTCTGTCGCTCACCGCGACGACCGACCCCACCATCGCCTATGACCACCCTGATGTGGTGATCATCGCCACGCCCACCAACTACGACACCCGCACGAATCTCTTCGACACGCGTTCGGTGGAAAGCGTCACCGAGGAGGTCGCCGAACATTCACCGGAATCCCTGGTCGTCATCAAGTCGACCATTCCGGTGGGATTCACCGACCAGATTCGCGCCGGACACACCGACATGCGCATTCTTTTCGCGCCCGAATTCCTGCGCGAGGGTCATGCATTGCATGACAACCAGTACCCCTCGAGGATCATCGTCGGCGACCAGGGCGACGACGGCAAGACCTTCGCCGGCCTGATGTCCGAAGGAGCACTCGCGGAGGACGTACCCGTGCTGCTGATGCCGTCCACCGAGGCAGAGGCCGTGAAGCTGTTCGCCAACACTTTCCTGGCGTTGCGGGTGGCCTACTTCAATGAACTGGACACCTACGCGGCGGTACGCAACCTCGACGCGGCCCGGATCATCGAGGGCGTCGGGCTGGACCCCCGGATCGGGCAGTATTACAACAACCCCTCATTCGGCTACGGCGGATACTGCCTGCCCAAGGACACCAAGCAGCTACTTGCCAACTACGCGCAGGTGCCGCAGGACCTCATCTCCGCTGTCGTCGCGGCGAACACCACCCGCAAGGACTTCATCGCCACCGACATCCTGGCCCACAATCCGACAGTGGTGGGCATCTACCGATTGGTCATGAAGTCGGGTTCGGACAACTTCCGCTCCTCCGCGGTGCAGGGCATCATGAAGCGGATCAAGGCCAAGGGCGTCGAGGTGATCATCTACGAACCCACCCTGGGCGATGACGAATTCTTCCGCTCAGAAGTGGTGCGCGATCTCGACGACTTCAAGGCGCGCGCGGATCTCATCGTGAGCAATCGCCGCACGCCTGAACTGCACGATGTCACCGACAAGGTGTACACCCGCGACATCTACGGACGCGACTGAGCATCACCCCTTGTCGACCCGCGATGGCCCGCACAGCGGACTTTTTGCTCCGAGACAGGGGACTTGTTGCTCCGAGGACGAACGAGCGCCGGAAAACCTCGGCGTGAGGCTAGACCGGACTGCTGAGCAGGCCGACCCGGCGCGGGATCTCCTGACGCTGCCCGCCGACGTGCTGGATGTGGGTGTCCTCGCCCTCGCCCACCACGGTGAGCTGGGTGCGGTAGCAGCGCAGGGCGGCGAGCACCGCCTCGGTGATCGCCGGGTCATCGGGTTCCAGCCACAGCGCCTCATCGGTGCTGGCGCCGGGCACATCGTCGTGTGAGGCGAACTGCACGAGGGCCAGCCCCGCCCGCCTCGCAGCCAGACCTGCAACCTCGTGCACCCGGATGTGGTCGGGGTGGCCATAGCTTCCGCCGTTGTCGTAGCTGATCAGCACATCGGGGCGCGCCACTGACAGGCCGGCGAGGACATCGTCCACCTGCTCCTCGACGGGCGCACCGGTCACCGACTCCGGACCCGCATCACCTGCCGGGCCGGCCACTGTGGGCGTCACCCAGCGCATTCCGGAATCCTTGTACCGACGCTCGGCCAGGCCCGCGGCGCGCCACGGCGTCATGCCCATGAACCAGCGGTTCCGCACACCGAGGCAGTCGCACGCTGCGGCTCTTTCGGCCTCGCGCGCAGTCACCAGTTCCTCCGGTCCCACCCCGGCCGGTAGCACTCCGGGCACGATCTCGCCTCGCTCGCCGCGGCAAAATGTGAGCAGATCCACCTGCGCGCCACGACGGCTCAACCAGGCGATGAGCGGTCCGGTGGACAGCGTGTCGTCGTCGGGATGAGCATGCATCACGAGCACACGGAGTCCCTCTGGACTCTCCAGAATACGGTGGATCATCGAGTTGTCTGTCACGCGAGTCACGCCTCTGTCCTGACGGCGGCCGGACTCCCGTCGCGCGTGCCGGACTTGGCATGGGCGGCGAGCACCCGACGGTAGCTTTCCACCAGGCCCGCAGCCGAGACATCCCAGGAGTGCTGTTCGGCGAAAGCCCTTGCCGCAGCGGACATCTGCTCCCGCAGCGTGGTGTCGCCGGTCAACTGCTCGATCGCGCCGGCCCAGCTCGAGGGTTCCCGGTCGTCCACCAGGATGCCGGTGGAACCATTGCGCACCGATTCGGCCAGACCGCCGACATTGGAGGCAATGACCGGCACTCCGCTGGCCTCGGCCTCCAGGCAGATGAGACCGAAGGTCTCGGAGAAGCTGGGATTGAGCAGTGCCAGCGCACCACGGAGCATGGTGGCCAGGGATTCGCGGCTCTGCGAACCGAGGAAGGTGACGCTCGGCCCAAGACCGAGCTCGTCCACCAGGCGGTGAAGGGTGGCGCCGTATTCGGCGAAGTCCTGTGAGGGTTCGCCGGCGAGCACCAGGTGGGGACGCCGCTCGGCGGGGATTTCGGCCAGTGCGCGTAATGCGAGGTCAGGACCCTTGAGTGGCTGCGGGCGAGCCGCGCACAACAGATAGGGCCGCTCTCCACCCCAGCTCCAGGATTCTTCGCCGGGAACCAGTGGGCGGAAGAGTTCGAGGTTCACACCCGGAAGGACCACGTCGATCCTGTCGAGTGGGCACGCATAGCGCTCGTGGATGGTCTGCTTCTCGGCCTGGCTCACAGCGATGACATGGTCCGAGCGCTCCGCCACGAGAGCCTCGCCTGCCACGCGTCCAGCAGACTCCGGCGGTTCGCCTGCATACAGCGTCTCTGCATCGGGGGGCGCCGAGACCGAGTGGAAACTCTGCACATGCGGCAGCCCCCAGGACTGCGCGAGTCCGATTGCCGCGACCCCGCTGAACCAGTGATGGGAATGGATGATGTCGTAGTCAGGCGGCAACTGCGCCATGGCCCGGTGGAACGGCTCGATGAGGGACTCTGAACGGCTCTTCGCCACCGGATGCGCAGGCCCGGCATCAAGATTGAGCAGCCGGACGCCCTCGGCCACCTGTATGACGGCCGGGACCTCGGGGTTGTCTCGGCGCGTGATGAGGTCGACCTGGTGACCGGCCTTCGCCAGGGCGAGGGCGGAATTGAGCTCCACGACATTCATGCCCCCGGCATCGGCGCTGCCCGGGATGGCGACCGGAGACGTGTGCAGTGACACGAACCCAATCCGCAGCGCTCTTACCATCCCGTTCTCCCCCATCGATTCTGTTTAGCATCCCACAAGGCCAAAAACACTCCGGTTCTCGGTCAGCGTGAACGCCTTGGCCTGGGCAGCGGCCGGTGGTCAGGCCCGGTCGAGGGCCAGCAGTGTGCCGGACAGGGAGTACCAGCCGGTCTGCGGGCTGTCGTCGTCACCGCTGGACGCCTCGATCACCTGCTGGCCGAACCGATCTGACCACGCGATCCGCAACCGGTTGATTCCGCTCTGGTCGCTGGGCAGCCCGGATGGGGCCGTCAACCCCGCCAGCACATCAGGGTCCACCGTGGTGAGGTCGAGTGGGTGCTCCAGCAGGGTGTCCGCGTCCGGCGGTGCGGAACCGGTGGAGATCGGCAGAAAACCCTTGGATCCCTGGGCGTAGCAGAACCGCGTCTGGGTGATCCAACCGGTTTGCCCGGCAGCCTGCTGGCGCCAAGTGGTGGCGGCGCGGCATCCCTGCTCGTCCGTATCGGGCGCCACGAATTCCACCGAAGCAATCCGTTTGGGGCTCAACCTGGTCAGGTCGGACATCATCGTGGACAACGAATACTGTGTTGACAGGCCATCCTGCAGCTCGACTGGCCATGAGCCGATCCATTCCTCGGTGGTGACCGTGCCGTGCGCGCAACTCGCCGTGTAGTGCATGACACCACCCCAGGTGGCGTTGCCGGCGAGCCGGATGTCGGATTGGGCACAACTGGAGATTTCCGAGGTGAACTCCTTCCAGTCCAGCTCGAGATGATCGCCCAGGATCTTCGAGGTCTCCACCGTGCCCTTGGCGATATCCAACGGCTGCGTGTCCACCATGCGAGGAAGGTCCTGCGGAAACGCCTGCCAGTGCTGGTCCACGTCACCGTGGCGCATCGTGAGGTCGAGTTCGTCATTGCTCAGCTGCAGCGAGGTCACGCCCGACGAGGCGCTCTGCCTGCTCACCTCGGCCAGTGCCCAGGAGATGAATGCCTGGCTGGCCGCGGAGTCATCGCGTGGGACGCCGGCCTGGGCGCGTGCCACCAGCTCGCATCCGCTCGCCCCGCCAAGCAGCACGAGCGCGATGGCAATGAGGGAGATCAGCCGAGCAGGCCCCCAGCGCGGTGACTGGCCCACTGCGAGGTGGACCCCTCGCCCCTCAGCACGCATCTGTCCCCTCTCCGGACCGATCCTCCGCCGCGGTCAGTGCAGCGTCGCGAGGCCCTCGGTGAGCAGATCGAGGCCGTGGTCCACATTCGCCGGGGTGGTGGCCAGGTTGAATCGCACGAATCCCTTGCACCGAGGGCTGAACCATTCGCCGTAGTCAACGGCCAGCCGGCAGGTCTTCGCCATGAATTCGCGGGTCTTGGCCGGGTCGGTCTGGCCACGCAGGTCCATCCACAGCAGATAACTGCCCTCAAGCGTGGGCATGAAGATGTGCGGGCTGAATTCGGCGAGCCGGGTACGGAATGCGGCATCGTTGCGTCGCACCACGGCGAGCATCCCCTCCAGCCAGTCCTCCCCGTACAACCACCCGGCCTTCGCGGCGGCCACGCCGAGCAGGTTGACCTCGGTCTGCACGATGCCCTTGGCCCATCTGTCGTAGCGGGCGCGCAGATCCGGGTCGGGAATGATGATGTGGGAGTGGATCAGCCCCGCCAGGTTGAAGGTCTTCGACACGGCATTGAGCGTGATGAGGTTGTTGGCGTACTTGCCGCCGGCCACCTCCTGCGCGGCCACGAAGGGTCGGTCGGTGAGCAGGATGTCCTGGTGGATCTCGTCGGAGACGACCAGCACATGGTGGCGGGCGCACAACTCGAGCATGCCTTCCAGCTCGGGTTCGGTCCACACGCGGCCCACCGGGTTGTGCGGTGAGCAGGCGATGAACAGCTTCACGTCGTTCTCGACGATCACCCGCTCCATGTCCTCGAGGTCGTAGCGATAGACGCCGGACTCGTCGCGAACCAGCTCGGTGCTCACCAGCTTGCGGTTGTTGTTCCGGATCGCAGCATGCATCGGGTAGTAGACGGGCGTGGCAAGCATCACTGCGTCGCCCGGTTCGGTGAACGCGTTGACCATCCAGAAGAAGCTGTTGACAACGCCGGTTGCGAAACGCACCCACTCGCGCTGGACGCGGGCCTCATGGTGGCGCACCGCCCAGGCGTCGTATGCCTCGAAGTAGGAGTCGTCGATCATGCCGTAGCCGAAGGCGCCGTGGTCGATGCGCTCATGCAGGGCGTCGAGGATTTGATCGGGGGCCTTGAACTCCATGTCGGCCACCCACATCGCGAAGAGATCCGGGTCGCCGTAGCGCTCCTGCAGACCATCCCATTTGAGGGAGTCCGTTCCGCGTCGCTCGACGGCGAACTTCTCGACGAAGCTTTCCAGATCCATGTGACGACTCCTCGGGCCCAACGGTGACCCTCGGCATTCTGCCACTGCGCCGCCCCTGCACCTGTTGACACCGTTACCCGTGAGCACCGATCTCGTCGATCGGCGAGACGCGCCGGACATTGCCCTGGGCCGGCCTGCGCAGCCTCAGCTATTAGTGAACCATGAGTCTCGTAATTGTGCGCGCAGGTGCCCTCGATGTGTGTCCCCCTGAAGTGCAGTGGCCGCTGTCCGGGCCGGTGAATGACCTTGTCATCAGGATTTCGCGCGCAGCCGACCGACCAGGCTCACTGGCTTGCGCGAGTGGCACTTGTGACGACGTCCCCCGTTGTCGGCAGCCCCGCCATCCGCACCGAAAACCCTCGTGGTGGTTCTTCCGGAAGCCTCGCCTAGAGTGGAGAAAAATAGCGAAATACCTCGTGAAAGAAGATTCAACGATGGCACAGGATGTCCGAAGCGTTGCAGTTCTTGGTCTCGGCGCCATGGGTTCCGGCATGGCACACCGCATCCTCGATGCGGGCCTGAAGCTGACCGTGTGGAACAGGTCCCCGCAGAAGACCGAGCCGTTCCAGGACACCGCTGCCACCATCGCCCCCACCCCCGAAAGCGCGGTCAAAGATGCCGATGCCGTCATCACGATGCTCTTCGACGGGAATGTGGTGCGCGAGGTGATGACCCGGGCGCTGCCAGCCATGACCGAGAGAGCCATCTGGATGCAGTCCGCCACAGTCGGTATCCAGTCCACCAAGGAGCTGGCAGCGATGGCAGACCAGGCTGGCGTGCGCTATGTGGATTCGCCCGTGCTGGGCACAAAGCAGCCGGCGGCCACCGGGAATCTGATTCCCCTGCTCGCCGGGCCCGACGATGCCGTGTCCGAGTTGGCTCCACTGCTGGCTGCCCTTTCGAAGCGCCAGGTGCGGGTGGGCGATGCCGCACCGGCAGGGTCGTCATTGAAACTGGCCGTGAACGCCTGGATCGCCACCATCACTGCCGGAATTGCGCAGTCGCTGACCATTGCCGACCGGCTCGGCGTCGACCCCTCACTGGTCCTTGCAGCGATTGACGGCACCCAGACCAACTCCCCCTACGCCCAGCTCAAGGGCAGGGAGATTCTGGACGACAACTTCGACCCGCAGTTCGAGGTGCTCGGCATTCTCAAGGACGTCCGCCTCGCCCGGGCCGAAACGCCGGAGATGGTTGACAGCCTGCTCGCCGTGCTTGAGAGCCTGTATGCGGCTGCCAGCGGTGCCGGTCACGGCAAGGAGGACATCGCGGCGGTGTGGAAGACCTTCCAGCACTGAGGCGAGCCCCCGGGGCTGAGTTCGCCGCCCAGCGCAGAAACTCATCAGGCCCAGCCGCTGCCCGCACCTGAATTGGCTGGGCGCAGGGCTTGGCTCTGATGGACTGCGAAGTTGTGCCGTTTACGTGCACAACGATCGCAGTCCAGCGTGTGGCGGACCTGCTCAGGCAGCGGCCTGAAGACGGGCGGGTGCGCAGCTGATGATCCGCAGCGGCACCGGGCGCTCAGCAACAACCTGGCCCGCAACCCTCCTGCTCACCGGTGAGCACCGACGTGGGAGTCGTGCAGGTCTCCCCGCCCCACGCCTCACGGCCCTCACGCACCGCGAAGTAGACGATGACAAGGCCCGCAACAGGATCGGCCCAGGCCCAGCCGAGGGTGGCATTGAGTACCAGACCGATGAGCACCGCCACCGACAGCGCCGCGCACACCAGGGTCTGCTTCGAGTCCGCCACCGCGGACGCCGAACCCAACTCCTGCCCGGTGCGCCGTTCCAGCAGGCTCAAGCCGGGCATGATCAGCATGGAAGCGATCGCCAGGCCGATTCCGACCGGCGAGTGCTCGGGTGTCTTCAGGCCGATCAGGGTGAGCACCGCGTCGACGAGCACGAAGGCGGCAACCCCGAAGAAGGAGATCGAGATGAGCCGCAGAGCCGCCCTTTCCCGCTTCTCCGGGTCGGGGGCTGCGAACTGCCAGGCAATGGCTGCAGCTGACAGAATTTCAACCACCGAATCGAGACCGAAGCCGATCAGGGCAGTTGAGTTCGCGGCGGCTCCGGACGTCAGGGCGATGATCGCCTCAAGGACGTTGTAGGCAATGGTGCCGGTAACGATCCAGCGAATGCGCCGCTGGAGGATTCGACGCCGATCGTCGGTCAGGGAAGTCGTGATCGTACTCATGCGAGGCCTCCGGTTGAGGTTGTCCGGTACTGGATGATTGCGCTAACGCCCTTGCGCATACATGTGACGCTGCGGTGGATGAATGTGGTCATGCGATTCCTGCCGAACGAGCAGCGACGCCGCCGCCATGATCTGCCTCGGTGCGCACGACGACGCCTCCACCGGTCTCGTCGCTGCTGGCCACTGGCCCTTCGGGGCAGCAGTCGTGGCATGCCTGGGTTTCGTCCTCGCAGTCATTGATGCATGCATGGCCCTCATCCACTGCCAGGAACACGTCGAGCAATGCCGACAGCGCCACACCGATGTGCGGGTCAGCGAGTTCGTAGCGCGTCGAGCGCCCTTCGGGGACGGCCACGACGATTCCGCAGCCACGCAGACAGGAGAGGTGATTTGACACATTTGACCTGGTCAGATCCAGATCGACGGCCATCTCGCCGGGGTGTCCCGGCGCATCGAGCAGCCGCAGCAGGATGCGTGCCCGGGTGGGATCGGCCATCGCATGCCCGATCCGGGCCATGACCTCAATTCGCTCAGCACTGGTCAGCATGGGCTGACCATACATCGGATGCTGACCACTGGATCGCGGTCCGTTCAGTGGTCAGACATCTGGGTCATGTGAGAGCTGCTCCCATGCAATCGCGGCGTTGGCCGGCCGTCTGCCTCCAGGACTGCTCCCCGCAGTGGATGGATCGCTCCTGGCGCATCAGGGAATGGCCCGGTGCATCGCGGCGTTCCCCCTCAGAATGATGACAATCCCTGGTCGGCAGGGGAGCCGGCCACGACCACGAGGAGAGCTGGCATGGCCGACACCAAGAGCGGATTCAGCGCCGAAGAACGCGCCGCGATGAAACAGCGCGCCGACGAGCTGCGTTCGACGAAGGGCCTCAAGGGCGCCGCGAAGCTCGCGAAGGAGTTCGAGGCGTGTGTCGAGGCGATCGAGAAATTGCAGGACGTGGATGGCGATCTCGCCCGAGTCGTGCATCGGATCGTGACCGAAGAGGCGCCCGGCCTCAATCCGAAGACCTGGTACGGGTTCCCGAGCTATGCCAAGGACGGCACTGTGATGATCTTCGTGCAGCCGTCAAGCAAGTTCGGCACCCGCTATCCGACGCTCAACTTCGCTGAGAGCGCCAACCTCGACGACGGCGAGATGTGGCCCGTGTCGTTCGCGGTGACCAGAGTGACGGGTGCCGTGGAAGACAAGATTCGCGCGCTCGTGAAGACAGCCGCGTCCTGACGGCTTCTCCATACTGCCAGGAGCGAAGCAGGGCAGATCCTCCTGAGCTGCACGCGATGCGCCGGGGCCTCAGTCGCTGAGCTGGTCCACGACGAGTCTCACCAGGGCGCCCATTCGCCCCCGGTCGGGGTAGCGCACCGGCAATCCGAGGGCGACGAGGGGTTCCGCAGTCATCGGGCCCACCGCCGACAGTACCAACGAGCCCGCGGCGATCCGGGCCCGTACCTGGGCCAGCTGATCCTCATCAAGCACCGTCAGCCAGCCACTCGCGCCAGGAGCGGAGGTGAAGGCAACGGCATTGAAACGACCACCGGCCAGCTCGGCGCATGCGCGCCCCACCGCCACTGGATCAGCGGGCGCGCCATAGCTGTAGAGCGGCAGTTCGAGCACCACCGCGCCCGCTTCACGCAGCCCACGGATCAGCGCGGGATCGCCGGTCCCGTCGAGCTGAACGGCAACTTTCAGGCCCGAAACACCCCGTGCCACCAGCACATCGCGAATCTCCAGGGAGCTCTCGGAGGGCGCCACCCAGGCAGGAGTCACCCCTACCTGCTTGAGCGCACCCGATGCCTTCGGGCCTCGGGCCAGGACCTCGGTCTTTCCGAGCATCTCCAGGAGATGGGGCACCAGCCCAGCGGGATTGAGCGTCTCCATCCACATCCGAAAACCGAAACCCGTGGTCACCACCACGATGTCGGCTCCATCAGCGATCAGCGCACGCGTCCGCTCGATGAGCGTGGCCTCGTCGGCGCGTTGCTGCACGGCCAAGGTGGGGATGACAGCCACCGATGCCCCGTGGCGCTGCAGCGCCGCCGACAGGTCCTCGGCGCGGCGTTGCGCGGTAACCCAGATTTCGGCGCCGGCCAGCTTTTGCTCCCCCAGCGCTGGACGGTCTGGAGCGCCGGATGGCTCGGCGCGACCTTCAGCTGCCACCGGGGAAGCGCCGCCCACGTGTCCGTCCGCATCACCGAGACCGGCGCCGGCGTTCGCGTCCAGATCCCCTGCTCGTGGCGATTGCTCCATACATCGAGCCTGCCACAGCCTGCCAGTCCACCAGCTACCTCAGCCGACAGCGGCACCGATCGTCCAGCCGAGCAGTGCCACCAACACAGCGATCACCATCATTCCCACCTGGAGACCCAATGCCACGCCACGGCGCCCGGACATTGCCAGCCGCACCACCTCGACATTGGCGGTGCTGAATGTCGTGAACCCGCCCATCAGACCAGTGCCGAGGACGGCCAGCACCGACGCCTCCCCGCCGTGTGTCATGGCGTGGCCGGTGAGCAGGCCGAGCAGGAAGGAGCCGATCATATTGATGGTCAGCGTGCCGATGGGCACCGAGTGCCGCCAGGATCGGCTGATGACGCCGTCGAGCCGGAAGCGACACCACGAGCCGACGCCACCTGCCACGAAAATGAGCACCCAGGTCATGCCGTCTGGCTCCCCGGGTGCATGCGGTCGGCGATCAGCGTGCCGGCCAGGCAGCACAGAAAACCGCCCGCCAGACTCGCCACCAGATAGGCCGCGGTCAGCACCAGGTGGTCACCGCGCAGCAGACCGGTGGTCTGCACCGCGAAGGTGCTGTACGTGGTGAACCCACCCATCACGCCGGTCCCCACACCGAGGCGGATCTGGCGGCGCCAGCCCTCATCGGGGCCGCTGAGCACCAGATGCCGCAGCAGCCAGCCCAGAATGAGAGCGCCGAGCAGGTTGATGGTGAGTACTGTCGCGGGGAAGTGCCCGGCGTGATCGGGCCAGATCGTTGACGCCAGTGCTCGCACCAAGCTCCCGATTCCACCCCCGACAAGCACCAGAACACTGTCAGGGAGCTTCACAGCAGGGGCTCCTTCCAGTCCACGACCGAGATGGGGACCATCAGCACCGGGCGGTGCTGGTGGTGCACGAGATGCATGCCCACCGAGGTTCGCAGCAGCTCGCGCAGGCTGGGCCCGGCGTGGCCCTTCGCGCCGACGACGATCGCCGCGGCGTCCACTGCGCGAACCAGGTGAGTGAGTGCCCGATCCGGGCGGCCGGCCAGATAGCGGAACTGCCAGTCCACACCGCTGCCGGCCAGCAGTGTTTCCAGAACGCTCCGCAGCTGGCTGTCGCGCTCCTGCCAGCTGTCGTCAGGCACATCGGGATCGATCTCAGTGTGGGTGACGGTGCCGTCCGGGTGCTCCTCGACGGTGACGCGCGAGGGGTCGGCGTACCCGATGTACAGCGCACTGCCGAGGGTCTTCGCCCATGCCAGAGCCGTGAGCACGACCAGCTCGCTGGTGCCGGGCTCGGTGCCCACGACCAGGGGATGCCCGGCAAGGGGGACCATCCGGTCCACACTGGGTTGCGGTGTCGGTGTCATGCGGTTCACCCATCCGGGGCAGAATCCGCCCCATGTGAAGGAGCAGGAATCATCAGCCGGGAGGCGGTTCGGGCGAAGCCCAGGCGGAATCCATCGCCGACTTCAGGCTAGCCCAACGGGGAACAGCGCGAGGAGGCGTCCACCCAGGTCAGGAGACACGAAGCGCTCATGGGTGGGATGGGTCCGAGTTCACACTGGCGACCACCGCAGGCTCCGAACGGCCGGCGGCGTTACGATGCGGAGGGAATTCAACGCTGGCGCGTCACCACCGGATGCCCAGACGCCGCCCGTCTCGACCACAAGGACCCCTCATGAGTTGGTCTCTCTACCAGGAACTGCTCTCCCAGATTGACGACTGGAAGGTCACCGAGGGTGCGGTGTTCCCGGTGTGGTCCTACATCAAGACCGAGGACAATGCCGGGCTGGCGATGACCCCACCCGAGATCCCCCACCAGACCTGCTTGGCCGGGAAGCTCGTCGGGATGCCGCTCAGTGAACTGGCTTGTCACGTCATGTCCTGGGATACTCAGGAGGCGACCATCGCGACGGCCGGAGTGAACGCCTTCTACAACAATTCCGAGCGGCTCCCCTCCTTCGGCGACTGCTGGGTGAACACCCCCGACGCCCCGGACACCATCGAATGGATCGAACGGATGGGTTTCGAGAAGGTGGCCTTCATCGGGCACTATCCCGTCCTTGACAACTACCAGGGAAGTTGCAAGTTCACCATCCTGGAGAAACAGCCGCAGCCGGGCGACCTGCCGGACATGGCATGCGACTTCGTGCTGCCCGATCAAGACGCTGTGTTCATCACCGGTGCGACCTTCCCGAACAAGACGATCGTGCACCTGCTCGACATCTGCCGGTCGGCCAATGTGTTCACCGCGCTGTGGGGCCCGACGGTGCCGTTGTCGCCGGTGCTGTTCGACTACGGGGTTCAGGCGGTGTTCGGAACGGTGGTGCGTGAACCCGCCGCGGCCAGGGCGATCCTCGAGCAGGGTTCCTGCATCATGAAGGCCAGCGACCACCTGCAGCGGGTGCTGCTCAGCAACGACCCCTACGCACGCGCCGCGATGGTCAAGCCCCGAGCCGAAGGCGTGACCGGGCACCTCTTCTGACCCGGGCCCTTGGGATGGACGTCGATGGTGCGCTGTCCAGCGCGCGATGCCCGAAATGGCGCAGATCTCGGCGCTCAGGAAATCGAGTGATAGATTCCGCACGAATTCCATCACCGGCCACCCTCCGGCAACCAGCATCGTCACGTCGTACGCTCGGATCGCGAGTTGGGGCCGAGGTTGGGTCCACCCGGCGTTTCACGGCATCAGGGATCTCGGGGCGCGCCACCGGACACTCCCCGGAGGCCAGCAGACTCGCGCTGATGCAGCACGCGATCCGACCAGGAGATCCATGAACTTCTCGTCCCTCTACGACCAGGGCTTTGCGCGCATCGCGGCGTGCACCTCCGCCACTGCGGTCGCTGACCCAGCCACCAATGTGGCGCGCATCATCGAGCACACCACCGAGCTCAGCGCCCAGGGCGTCGCGGTGGCAGCTTTCCCGGAGCTGGGCCTCACCGGCTACGCGATCGACGACCTGCTGCTGCAAGATCCGGTTCTGGACGCCACATGCGAGGCCATCGAGATGCTTCGAGAGGCCTCGGCAGACCTGCTTCCGATGATCGTGGTGGGTGCGCCGTTGCGCAACGGAAATCGGCTGTACAACTGCGCCGTGGTGATGCACCGTGGTCATGTGCTGGGCGTGGTGCCCAAGAGCTACCTGCCCACCTATCGCGAGTTCTACGAGCGCCGCCACTTCGCCAGCGGAGTCGGCATCGGCGGTACCGTCGAGATCAACGGGGAACAGATCCCCTTCGGCGCGGGGCTGCTGTTCCGGGCGTCAGACATTGCGGGCATGGTCATCCATGTCGAGGTCTGCGAGGACATGTGGGTGCCGATCCCGCCCAGCGCCACTGCGGCGCTGGCAGGTGCAACGGTCCTGGTCAATATCTCGGGCTCCCCCATCACGATCGGGCGCGCCGAGGACCGCCATCTGCTGTGCCGCAGTTCCAGCGCCCGCGATCTCGCCGCTTATGTGTACTGCGCAGCCGGGATCGGGGAGTCCTCCACCGACCTGTCCTGGGACGGCCAGACGATGATCTACGAGCGGGGCCACCTGCTTGCCCAAACCGAGCGTTTTCCCTTGTCACCTGGCCACAGCCTGGCCGATGTCGATCTCGACGTACTGCGTCAGGACCGGATGCGCCAGGGCACCTTCGAGGACAATGCGCTTGCCCAGGGCATCGGCGCCCAGCAGGCAGGCAGCGAGCACGAGGCCTTTCGCGTCATCGATTTCACTCTCGATCCGCCGCGCACCGATCTCGGCCTGGCTCGCGAGGTGGAACGCTTTCCCTTCGTCCCGGCAGACGAGGCGCGGCTGAACCAGGACTGCTACGAGGGCTACAACATCCAGGTGTACAGCCTCAGCAAACGCCTTGGGGCGATCGGCGGGGCGAAGATCGTCATCGGCATCTCGGGCGGGCTGGATTCCACGCATGCCCTGCTGGTGGCGGCGAAGGCGATGGATCTGGCCGGGCGCCCGCGCTCGGACATCCTCACCTTCACGATGCCCGGCTTCGCCACCAGCGCGCACACCAGGAACAATGCGACAGCCCTGTCGCTGGCACTGGGCACCACCTTCGAGACCCTCGACATCCGCCCGGCCGCCGAGCAGATGCTCAAAGACCTCGGTCATGCCCCCGATGTCTACGACGTCACCTACGAAAACGTGCAGGCCGGGCTGCGAACCGACTACCTGTTCCGCATCGCCAACCAGCGCGGCGGCATCGTGCTGGGCACCGGCGACCTGTCCGAGCTGGCGCTGGGCTGGTGCACCTACGGCGTGGGCGACCAGATGAGCCACTACGCCGTGAACTGCGGTGTGCCCAAGACGCTGATGCAACACCTGATCCGCTGGGTCATCGCGAGCGGACAGTTCTCGGACGAGGTGGGCGGCATCCTCCAGTCGATCCTCGATACTGAGATCACCCCTGAACTCGTGCCGGTGGCCGAGGGCGAGAAACCGCAGAGCACCCAGGACACCATCGGTCCCTATGCATTGCACGACTTCACGCTGTACTACTGGCTGCGCTTCGGGCTGCGCCCATCCAAGATCGCCTTCCTCGCCCAGCACGCCTGGTCCGAAGTGGACGCCGGTGCATGGCCGGTGAACTTTCCGGAAGCCGAGCGGATGTCCTATTCGCTGGCAGAGATCAAGTCGTGGCTGAAGGTTTTCTGCCGGCGCTTCATGAACAACCAGTTCAAGCGCACCGCGATCCCGAATGGCCCGAAGGTGCTTGCCGGAGGCTCGTTGTCGCCGCGCGGGGATTGGCGCTCCCCTTCCGACGCCAGCGCCGCAGCGTGGCTCGCCGACCTGTGCCGGGTTCCTGACGGCAGGTGAACCGGTGATTCCCCACCACCCCGTATGGTTGATGGATCAACCGGACGGGGACTCCAATGCTGCAACTCAACATCTTCGACACCGTCGCCGGCTTGCCGGTGCACGCGCTGATCGTGCACTTTGCGGTGGTTCTGTTGCCCCTCGCCAGCCTGGCTCTCATCGCTGAGGTCATCCGCCCGGCGTGGCGGCAGCGCTACGGGCTGATCACCGTTGTGGTCCTCACCGTGGGGGTGGGGGCAGCGGTGATCTCAAGACTTTCCGGCGAACAGCTGGCCACACACCTCGGCCGGCCGGTGACGCACGCCACCTGGGGCACCATCACCACGGCCGTTTCCATCGCGTTGTGGCTTGCCAGCATCATCTACGTGAGGCTCACCCGCATCCCGGACGGCCAGCCGGCAGATCGACCCAGAGCTGGTGTCGCCGGTGTGGCCACCGTGGTACTGGCCCTGGCCACGCTGGGAGCCGTCACGGTGACAGGGCACAGCGGAGCCGAGGCTGCTTGGGGAGGTCGTGTCGTCGAGACAACTCCCCCGAGCGCTACTGCGACGACTGCCCCAGGAAACTCCGCCAGCCCCGCGCAGACCACCTACACCATGGCCGATGTGGCAACGCACAACTCGGCCTCGTCCTGCTGGGCCGCGATCGAGGGCACTGTCTACGACCTCACCAACTGGATCAACAGGCATCCCGGCGGCAGCCAGCACATCCTCGCGCTGTGCGGCACTGACGGCACAAGCACCTTCGAGGGCCAGCATTCCGGAGACCGACGCCCGGCCTCCGAGCTGGCCAACTACAAGATCGGCACACTCAGCTGACACTTGTCCGCGCACCCTCACGAGACCGGTGCAGTGTCTACTGTGTGATTCCCAAGCTGGCTGCCATGGTGCCGTAGCGGTGGTGGTAGCGGTCGTAGTTGGCCTCGATCTCCTCGGCGGGGAGTTCGCAGACCTGCCCGATCGTCATCGCGACCGCAACGGTGTGAGCAATGTCCTCGACCATGACGGCTGCCTGGAGTGCCTTCTCGATGGTCGGGCCGATCGTGAATACACCATGCTGGCGCATCAGGATCGCTGCCGACCGGCCGATCTTGGCCACGACTTCCTTGCCGATGGCATCTCCGCCGATGGGCGCATAGTCACCGCAGGGCACCGCTCCGCCGAATTCGTCGGAAATAGCCGTCAATACGCAGGGGATGGGCTTTCCCACCGCCGCGAACGCCGTGGCATAGCGGGAATGGGTGTGCACGACCGAGTGAATATCGGGCCGGCGCGCATAGATACCCAGATGCGACTGCGTATCGGAGGAGGGTCCGTGATGACCTTCCACGACCCGTCCCTGGAGGGAGACGACGACCATGTCGGCGGGCGTCATTTCGGAATAGCGCAATCCGGACGGCTTGATGACGATGACACCATGCTCCTCGTCCAGGGCCGAGAGATTTCCGCCGGTCCAGGCGACAAGGCCGGCTTCTGCCAGTGCGAGATTCCCCTCGCACACCTTTTCTTTGAGTTCTTCCAGCATGAAATTCCAATCTGAAATCAGTGAATTGCTGTGCAATCAATCGGTGACGATGCCAACACCGGCATCAGTGAGCATTTGCTCGACGATTCGGCGGGCCTCGATGCACCGTTCGACAGAATCGGGAGCGTTGTCGTTCCACATTTCGATCATGATTCGCCCGCTCCAGCCTTGCCGGGCCAGCTCGGCGAAGGCCTTGGGGAAATCGGCGATTCCGGTGCCCATGGCGACCCGTCGCGGCTCGCCGACGCGGACATCCTTGACATGTATCGCGAGCATGTGACCCTCGCCGGCGCGAAGCTCCTCGATCTCATCGAGTTGCTGCTCGGCGATATTGCCGACATCTGGATACATTTGAAGCCATGGTGAATCTATTTCCCGGACAATATTCATGCCCCGTGAAATGGAGGTGACATCGTTTCCGTCGACATTCTCGATGCCCAGCAGCACACCCGACTGGGCCGCCTTCGGAATAGCTCTGCGCAAGGACTCCACATAACGGGAGCGCTGACCGGGATCGGCCTGCTCGTAATAGGCGTAGTAACCCGCGACCTGCAGCACGGGGATTCCCAGGTCGTGGCACAGCTCGATGCCCTGGTCGAAGATCCGATCGGCCTCGGCCCTGACCGTGGGATCAGCCGAGCCAGGGCCGAGAGCGCGATGAATCGAAAGGCACAGGCCACCCAATTGGGTGCCTTGGCGGGCTGCGGCCTCGCGAATGTGCTGACGTGTCTGCTTGCTCCAGTGCAGCCGGCTCTTGCGCTCAGGGCTTTCGTCCACCGAGATGTCGACGAAGCTGAAACCGGCGCGGCGAACATCGGCGAACAGTTCGTCCCAATCAGCTGTCCAGCGCAGCGCCTTCTCGTAGATTCCCAGACTGACCTGCGAGGTTCCCGCTCGGTGATCGGTGGCTTCGAGCGTGGCACTGCTCATGCCCACACCTCGGCCATCTTGCTCTGCAGCGCGGTCGCAGCCTCCAGTGGATCGTCTGCCTTGACGATGGCCCGTCCAGCGATCACGACGCCGACGGGAGCACCTTTGAAGGTATCGAGATCGGCCACCGTGACTCCGCCGGTGACAGTGACGGTGAATCCCATGGCGGACAGCTCATGGATACGCTGCACATCATCGGGCTTCCAGGACAAATCCCCTGCGGCTTCACGATCCCGGGACCGCTTGACGATCACGTGCTTGGCTCCCAGCCGACGCCACTCGCGAGCCTTGTCCGCGTCATAGCTCTCGCCCAGTTCAATCTGCACCTCGCCGCCGTACTTGTTCGCGACCTTCACGACCTGGGCGACTGTGGTCAGTGAAGCGCCCGCCACGACACTCACCCAGGAGGCGCCTGCCTTGAAGCAGTTCTCGGCGAGCAGCGTTCCGGCCTCAGCAATTCGGATGTCGGCAAGGATCGTCTTGCCGGGGTACAGCGCCCTGACCTCGCGGACTGCGCGCAGACCCTCAGCGATGATGAGGATGGTGCCGCACTCGATCACGTCGATCTGGGAAATTGCCTGGTTGAGTGGACGCAGGGCCGCGGGAATGTCCGTGGTGTCGAGGGCGACTTGGAGACGCGGCTTGGGAAATTGATCCTGCGTGTCTTGCGCACCGATTGTGTCCTGCGTGATTGATGTTGTCATTGCGACACTCCTCGCCTGAGGCCCGCTTCGATGGGGACCGTTGTTCTACGGCTTGAAAGTACGGCTGATCATGGCGGGAATCCATTAAGTAGTGAAACTATGTGCACAGAACGTGCGCGATGAACATGAAATACCTTGTCACAATGACTATCTATCTCACAGAAAGAGACATCAATCCACTATAATGAACATATGCTCATGAACTCTGAGGCTGGGGCGCCCGGGAGCGCCATCCAGAAACACCGCTCACGGACATCGGATGCGCGGGAACACACGGCACTCCTGCTCGAGGTCGCCCGTCGCTATCATCTGGAGGGCCAAAGCCAGGCCGAGATCGCACGTGACGTGGCATTCTCCCGGGCAACGGTCTCCCGGATGCTGTCCGAAGCACGACGACGGGGAATCGTGCAAGTGCGGATCAGCCATCCCCTCGAGCGTGTTCTCGGCATCGAGAGGGCCTTGATGAAGACTTTCGGCCTCAAGTCCGCCCGGGTGGCCGACCCCGAGGATCAGTCCTCCATCCCGTCCGAGGTGGCGCGATGCGCAGCGGATCTGATCGTCGAGACTGCCTCCGAGGACGTCTTGCTGAGCGTGTCGAATGGTCAGGCCGTGGCAGCCACGGTGGATGCCATGCCTCAAATGACCTGGCCGCGATCTCAGGTCGTCCAGCTCATCGGCAGTTTGGGAACATCGCAGCGGCTGCACGATTCACCCGAAACGTGCCGACGGATGGCACGCAAACTCGGGGGTTCCTTTCATCCGCTGCCAGCACCCCTGGTGGTCAGCGAGGCGTCAGTGGCTCGTGCGCTCGAGCGGGACAATCAGATCGCGACGACCCTTGAGCTGGGGGCCCGTGCGGACATCGCCCTTGTCGGTGTGGGATCAGTGCACGACGGGCACTCGGGCACCATTCTGCAGCAATACGAGGACGAGCAACTCACCGAAGAAGTTCGCCGGGCTGGTGCCGTGGCGCACATGTGCGGTCACCACATCGCTCCGGACGGTCAACTGGTGATGACCGGCATGAGCACACGCACCATTGCCGTCAAACCCGAAAGATTGCGTCAGATACCCCTCGTGGTGGGCGTGGCATGGGGCGAGCAGAAGGTTGCGGCACTGGCCGCTGTCATGCGGGGAAAGTTCATTTCCTCGGTGGTCACGGACAGGTCCACCGCCTTGCGCCTGCTGAAACTCGCCGAGTCGTAGCGGAATGACAGAACCCTGGAATTACTCCTGAGCTCAAACATGTCCGAACGAGGGTGGTGGGGGGGGGGCCACAACGCACGGCCCCCCCCCCCAAACAAGAAGAAAATTAATATAAAAGAGTGCTTGGCGAGATGAGACACGGTGGTGAATTGGTCAACCAAA